>NZ_JAKFCQ010000165.1:0-151816 GCF_036676585.1 Robertmurraya sp. | reverse complement strand
CAAGCTCCAATGTATCCTTATCCGCCATATCCTGCACCATTATTTCATTGTGGACCAGTGATGCCTGGACCAGGATACTACCCACCAGGTTATCCATCTATGGGTATGCCACAACAAATGCCATATAGCCCAATGCCACAAGTGCAAGGGGTAATGGATCAAATGGAATCACCGAGTATGGGCAATCACCAAATGCCTTTAACACCAAATTATCAAGCTCCAGCCGTACAAGGCGTACAGGATGATTGTGGATGTGGCGGTCCTGCGATGACACCATACGGAATGGGATCAGGCTTTGCTCCAGGTATGCCACCAGTGTATGCTCCATCCTACGGGCAACCTATGGCGCAGCCGCCTTATATGAATCCTTATGGATACGGACCATCAGCATATGGAATGCCAAGAGGTCAAAATACGAACGATGGTAATGATGAATAATATTAGTGGAGACGATTTAATTCTAAATCGTCTCTTCTCCTATTTACAGGAAGAGCTCGTCACTCCAATTGAATCCATTCAACCAATTAGGAAGAACGTATATCTGTTAGAAACGAGTAATCAACTTGTTGTGCTAAAGGGGTTTAGTCATTTAAGAAAACTGCAGATCCAAAAGGCTTTTACTTCGTCTTTAAGACAAGAAGGGTTTCAGCACTCATACATTTTTCAAAACCTCGAAAAGGAATCACCACTTTACTTAGACGGTACGTATTACGGATGTCTTGAGCACATTCCACTATCCTCCAACAGTCCTTTTTCTTATGAGTCGGAAGAAGAAAGAAAAGATGGGCTTCGTCTCCTTGGAGAATTTCACCAGACTACAGGTAAGCTTTCAAGAAGGTATCAAACGGTACTAAAAGAATACAATCTTATGTTGAAATGGAGAGAACGTGCAGCTCGTTTTATTAATAATTTATCCATTATTAAATTTTTTGTGCAGCAAGAAATATTAAATGAAGTGATGGAATGGGCCGATTTTTCCTTAAAGGGGCTTGAGTTAGAACATTCATTTTTGAACAATCATGATCAAGTGATTCTTCATGGCGATTTAGCACACCATAACTTTATTCGTGGTATAAACTCAGAACTATATTTAATTGATTTTGACTTAGTTTCAATCGGTAGTCCAGCCTGTGATTACTTACAATATTGCAATCGTATTCTGCCGAGTCTCGAATGGTCTTTACATGATCTTACAGAATACGAGCAGATACAGCCCTATTTAAATAATCGTGGATTTTTGTATGCTTTATTATTTCCAACAGATATCTTTCGGGAATGGAATCGACTCATTAAAGATCGTCAATATTCAAGTACATTTCAAGTAAGACAGGTTCTTGATTTAACTGTACGGCAATTTTTTAGTCGGCAAAGCTTTGTAGAGCAGGTAAAGCTTTTACTTGAAGAGTAATTGGTCGTAACTGTCAGGATTAAAAAGGCAGAACCCTCACACCCTATAAATGAGCATAATCATGCTCTCAAATAAGCGGAGGGGGTTATTCGCTTGAGTAAAAAGCTTGTTTTACTTCCAATCACTGCTGCCTTAACCTTTAGTTTAGCTGGTTGTAGCCAGGATGAAGCAACTGATGGTGATCAAGCAATAAGCCAACCATTTGGATACTACTCGAATGAAAATCATAACGGTGGTGGAAATGCAAGAATTTACAACGAAAATGATGGTCCATTGGTAGAAATAATGGATCACTCTCTTGGTGAGGAAGGACAGAGAAGCAGAGAGAATCGAAGACAGCATTTAATGCAAAAAGATGAAGCAGGAAATCCTGCAAATCCTACAGTCCCTCGAGCTAAACAGGATAAAAACTTTTTTGAGAAAGATAACCGTTATAGTCATGCGGATGCCAATTATCATGGGCATTTAGATGACCAAACCCGTAAAGCAAGAAGCTCCTATTACACAGCGTATGAAGGAGATTTAGCGGAAAAAATTGGTGATGTTACGGCGAATGTTCCCAATGTGGAAGATGTTCGTTCCGTAGTATATGGAAGCAATGTATTAATTGCAGTTGATTTAACAAACTACGATCGTGATGTAGAAACGAAGGCAGATATCACTAGAGCGGTTCAACCCTACCTTCGAGGAAGATCGGTACAGGTAGTGACGGATGAAGGAACATTTAGCAGAATCAGAAATATTGATAATGACTTACGTGATGGTGGTCCACGTGAGACTGTTGATGCAGATCTAAAAGGGATGTTTCGAACATTAAAGTCCCGAATTCAAGGGAAAGAATAGGATCCGAAAGAGTTGATCGAAATGATCAACTCTTTCGTGTGTTAATGGGCATAAATTTGAAAAAAATGGTCATTATATAAATGGAATCATGAAATTAGCACTTTATTGTAACTTTCAAACGAGGTGATCATTATGAGAACCAAATGGCTCGGATGTTTAGGGATATTGCTTCTCGTATTCGTTTTTCATACAAACTATGTCCTAGCGGAAGATTCAAAAACCACACAAAGATTAGAACCCATTGAAGTAAAGGTGATTCTTGAACGAGTATATCTAGACGGAGAAGTTAGTGAGGAGCAAATGGAGGAGAAGATTTGGTCAATGGAACAGTTTTGGTCAAAATATGATCAATGGCAGGTCGTGGATATGGATGATAAATCTGTCGTGTTCCGTAAGCATGTAGACGACATTTCTCCACTGTTAAAAGCTAATGGTTACTTCGGAATTACGGACGATGGTGTGCTAACGATCTATTATGGAAAACCACAAAAATATAATATTATTCAATCCTTTTTTCAATTGGATATTGGAAAATTAGAAAGTACGAGACATGAAGAACTAAAGGAAGGAATACCGATTAAGAATAAAGATCGGTATGTCGAAGTGCTTGAAACGTTTAAAAATTATACTGTTCAGGAAAAACAAGCGAACTAAAGGAGCCGGTATCGGTTCCTTTTTGTATTTTCAACCTACATTTAGCGGCATGTACTAACATATTGTGATACAATGAGGTACAGCAAAATTAGAGGAGTTTTAGCTACATGTATGATTATATTAAAGGAACGGTCGAATTTATTGGACCCGAATATATTGTTGTAGAGGCAGGAGGCATTGGATATCAAGTATCTACGCCGAACCCTTTTAGCTTTTCAAAGAATATTCACCAAGCGATGCAAATTTTTACTTATCATTATGTAAGAGAAGATTTGATCGCTTTATACGGTTTTTCTTCAAGGGAAGAAAAAATTCTCTTTACAAAGCTCCTGAATGTATCGGGAATTGGACCAAAAGGAGCGTTAGCAATATTAGCGTCTGGAGTACCAGAACAAGTGGTTCAAGCAATCGAAGAAGAGGATGAAGCTTTTTTAGTGAAATTCCCAGGGGTAGGAAAGAAAACAGCTAGACAAATGATCTTAGACTTGAAGGGGAAACTTCAACAAGCACTTCCAGATTATTTTCCTAATTTATTCAATGAGGAAGTACATGTGGAACAACCGAAGAATTCAAATCTTGCACTTGAAGAAGCGATGTTAGCATTACTATCGCTTGGATATTCTGAAAAAGAAATAAAGAAAATTACTCCGAAGCTTGAAG
Source organism: Robertmurraya sp. (assembly GCF_036676585.1). Lineage (NCBI taxonomy): Bacteria > Bacillati > Bacillota > Bacilli > Caryophanales > Bacillaceae > Robertmurraya > Robertmurraya sp. The sequence goes on along the minus strand of NZ_JAKFCQ010000165.1, from coordinate 148,251 downwards.
TGGAAACACTAGAAACAGAGCAATATATTAAAAAAGCTCTACAGCTTCTTTTAAAATAGAGTTGGAAAAAGGGTGAGTGAGTATTGGACGATCGGATTATTTCTGGTGAAGCAGATGTTCAAGATTTATCATTCGAACAAAGCTTACGCCCGTTAACATTAAAACAATATATTGGTCAAACAAAGGTAAAAGAGAATTTAGAAATATTTATTGAGGCAGCTAAAATACGGCAGGAAACACTTGATCATGTTCTCTTGTATGGACCCCCAGGATTAGGGAAAACGACATTAGCAACCATTATTGCTAATGAAATGGGAGTTAATATCCGTACAACAGCAGGCCCAGCAATTGAAAGGCCAGGAGATTTAGCGGCCATTTTAACAGCACTTGAACCTGGTGATATATTATTTATCGATGAAATTCACCGACTTCCAAGAGCTATAGAAGAAGTATTATATCCAGCCATGGAGGATTTTTGCCTTGACATCGTGATTGGAAAAGGGGCAACAGCTAGGTCTGTAAGACTTGATTTACCACCATTTACACTTGTTGGTGCCACAACTAGAGCAGGTTCTCTTTCAGCTCCACTTCGGGATCGATTTGGAGTTTTAAGCAGATTAGAATATTATAAAGAAGATCAGCTGATGGATATCGTATTACGAACTGCCGAAGTGTTCCAGGTAGACATTACAAAAGACGCAGCTTTAGAAATTGCCAAGCGTTCAAGAGGGACACCACGTATTGCGAATCGCCTGCTCAGACGAGTTAGAGATTTTGCTCAAGTTAAAGGCAATGGAATGATTGACTATTCATTAGCCGTTTACTCCTTACAACTTCTTCAGGTAGACCCATTAGGTTTGGATCATATTGATCATAAACTATTAAAGGGTATCATCGAGAAGTTTAGAGGAGGACCTGTTGGATTAGATACAATTGCAGCAACAATTGGAGAAGAATCACATACGATTGAGGATGTATATGAACCATATTTACTTCAAATAGGATTTCTTCAAAGAACTCCAAGAGGCAGAATTGTTACGAATCTGGTTTATAAGCATTTTCAAATGGAGGTACCTTCAGAATGACTGGTCTTCCAAAGATTCTTATGACATTAGGGGCAATCATTTTTGTCGTTGGATTTCTCATGCAGTTTATACATATCGGGAGACTTCCAGGCGATATTATTGTGAAAAAGGGAAACACGACAGTGTATTTCCCCATTGTTACCTCCATTCTTGTTAGTATTATTTTATCTGCAATTTTTTATTTTTTAGGGAAATTTCGTTAATATTTGTAGTGTTTAAGAAGGGTGAAACAGCATGAAAGTAGACTTATTTGATTTTCATTTACCAGAGGAACTCATTGCGCAAACTCCTTTAGAGGAGCGAACAAACAGTAGACTAATGGTATTAGACAAGGAAAATGGAAAGTTAGAGCATACTATATTTAAAAATATAGTAGAGTATATTAGACCAGGAGATTGCCTGGTTTTAAATGACACGAGAGTGTTGCCTGCGAGATTATTCGGTGAAAAAAAAGAAACCGGTGCCAAGATTGAAGTATTACTTCTCAAGCAGTTGGATGGAGATCGTTGGGAAACTTTAGTAAAGCCAGCGAAAAGGGTTAAGGAAGGAACAGTCATTTCATTTGGAGATGGAATCTTGACGGCCGTGTGTGTCGGGGAAGCCGAGCACGGAGGAAGAACTCTTGAATTTAACTATGAAGGAATTTTTTATGAGGTATTAGAGCAGTTAGGAGAAATGCCACTACCCCCCTACATAAAAGAACAATTAGAGGATCGAGAACGATATCAAACGGTATTCGCTAAAGAACGTGGTTCAGCTGCAGCTCCGACTGCGGGTCTTCATTTCACAGAAGAGCTTTTAGAAGAAATTCGCTCACGTGGGGTTCATATCGCCTTTATTACACTTCATGTTGGACTCGGGACATTTCGACCTGTCAGTGTAGATGACATTTTAGAACATGATATGCATGCCGAGTTCTATCAGATGACAGAAGGAACCGCTCGATTACTAAATGATGTAAAAAAACAAGGTGGACGAATCATTTCTGTTGGAACTACCTCCACGAGAACATTAGAGACGATCGCTTCGAAGCATAACGGGGAGTTTGTCGCAGAAAGTGGATGGACCGATATTTTTATTTTTCCCGGATATACATTTCAAGGAATTGACGGGATGATTACAAATTTCCATCTTCCAAAATCCACATTAATCATGCTTGTAAGTGCACTTGCAGGTAGAGAAAATGTCATTCATGCATATGAAACAGCAGTAACTGAGAAGTATCGTTTCTTTAGTTTTGGCGATGCGATGCTTATTGTTTAATTACTTACTAGGAGTTGACTATTTTTGACGGCTATTCGTTACGAATTAATAAAGACATGTAAACAGACAGGAGCAAGGCTAGGGCGCGTACATACACCACACGGTTCATTTGACACACCTGTCTTTATGCCGGTTGGAACACTTGCAACGGTAAAAACGATGTCACCAGAAGAACTTGTGCAGATGGGAGCAGGAATTATTTTAAGTAATACCTATCATCTCTGGCTTCGACCTGGACACGAGATTATTAAAGAGGCTGGTGGGCTTCACAAGTTTATGAACTGGGATCGGGCCATTTTAACTGACTCAGGTGGATTCCAAGTATTTTCTCTAAGCAAGTTTCGCCAGATTGAGGAAGAGGGAGTTCATTTCAGAAATCATTTAAACGGGGACAAGCTCTTCTTATCACCGGAAAAAGCGATGGAAATTCAAAATGCATTAGGCTCGGATATCATGATGGCCTTTGATGAATGTCCACCATTTCCTGCTACGTATGAGTATATGCAGAAATCGGTCGAACGTACATCACGTTGGGCAGAAAGATGCTTAAGTGCGCATCAACGTCCGGAGGATCAAGGATTATTCGGTATTGTACAAGGTGGAGAATATGAAGAACTTCGGAAACAAAGTGCACGTGATCTAGTTTCTCTCGATTTCCCTGGATATGCAGTAGGAGGCTTATCGGTTGGTGAACCGAAGGATATTATGAATCGAGTTCTAGAATTCACAACCCCTCTATTACCATCGAATAAACCAAGATATTTAATGGGAGTTGGTTCTCCAGATTCTCTAATCGATGGGGCTATTCGAGGAATTGATATGTTTGATTGTGTTCTGCCAACTAGAATAGCTAGAAACGGAACATTGATGACGAGTGAAGGTAGATTGGTTGTTAAAAATGCGAAGTATGCAAGAGATTTTGGACCACTTGATCCAAATTGCGATTGCTACACTTGCAAAAATTATTCTCGTGCGTATATTCGCCACTTGATTCGTTGTGATGAGACGTTCGGAATAAGACTTACAACTTACCATAACTTATATTTTCTGTTAAAATTAATGGAGAATGTCAGACAAGCAATCAGAGAAGATCGCTTAGGGGACTTCAGAGAAGAATTTTTTGAGCAATATGGCTTTAATCAGCCGAATGCAAAAAACTTCTAAATTGATAAGACATTGAAAGGAGGTTAGACAATGGAAGGACTATTAGGTACATTAGGTCCATTAATCCTAATGTTTGCATTATTTTACTTCTTGTTAATTCGTCCACAGCAAAAGCGTCAAAAGGCGGTTTCGCAAATGCAAAGCGACCTGAAAAAAGGGGATAAAATCGTGACGATTGGTGGCCTACACGGAACAGTCGATGCATTAGACGAAGGCAAGGTAGTTATTAAATGTGGTGATGGAAGTCGTCTTACATACGACCGCGCGGCTATTAGAGAAGTACTTGAATCTAGCTCTGTAGCAAATGCATAACACATAAAAAGAGGCAGACCTTAACGGGTTTGCCTCTTTTATTTCCTATTCTATTATGCGGCTCTTTTAGAAGTAGTACTTATATTTACACCTAAAATTCCACCCATCATGGCAGTTAGAATATAGCAAACATGATAAACGATTTCTTCAAACGAAAATAAACTATCCATTCCTAAAAATTGGAATAAAAAAATGATTGTGGTGTAAACAATGCCAGTGAGGCCTCCAACTAACCAGCCTTTTTGTTTCCCTTTTCCCCCTGATACGAACCCACCTAAAAACAATGTGATAAATGAAACACCAGTAATAACAAATTGTAATGAAGATTCGCTAGTTGGTGTAAATCGGAGAATTAAGGAAAATATAACCGAACTAACAATTGCAAACAAAAATACAGTTATGACCCCGTATAGTACGGCGTTGCCAAAATTTTTCGATTCTTCGATTGGACCCCTCTCCCTTCTAACTTTTCTCAGTAATTGCTTAGTACAAGCATATTCATGAGCTTTTCTAAATAGAATCACATTTTGTTCATGTTTTCTGCAGATTTGCAGACAATAAAATGAATGAACATAAAGGGAGCGTTTCTTTTGGATCAATATTTTTTAATTGTTATTCGGACAATTATTTTATACGGTGTCATTTCTATTATATTTCGACTAATGGGGAAGAGAGAGCTTGGAGAGTTAAACGTATTAGATTTGGTTGTCTATATTATGATCGCAGAGATAGCGGTCGTAGGCATCGAAAAGCCAGATGAAACAATAGTGAATAATATTTTACCGATGGCTGTGCTCATGATTATTCAAATCACCTTGGCCTTTTTTTCCTTAAAAAGTAAAAAGGTTAGGGATATGTTAGATGGGAAGCCTTCCATCATAATTAACAATGGAAAAATCGATGAGCATGAAATGAGAAAACAACGCTACAATTTTGATGATCTCCTTTTGCAGTTGAGAGATAAGGATATTCGTAATATTGCTGATGTAGAATTTGCGATACTTGAAACATCAGGAAAGCTATCTGTTTATGAAAAAAGCCCGAATCAAGGGGGGATTACGATCCCGTTAATATTGGATGGGGAGGTTCAAGAAAATAATTTACAGCGCTTAGAAAAAAATAAATTTTGGCTTCTACAGGAACTAAAGAAACTGGGATATACTCAAGTAAAAGAAATTTCCTTTTGCAGCTATCAAGATGGGAAATTTTTTGTAGATTTGATAGACATAAAAAAGAGGTGAGCAGTCGGTCACCTCTTTTTTAACGCATAATTAGTTTTGACAATAAATTTCCAATGAAAGGTACTCGTATCATTTCTTCTTTTTTAATTTGTCCTGCAATGATAATAAATAGTGTGTAGCAGATAGTAATGGCCGCACAGCTTACGATCACGTTAAGTGATAATGGCAAGTCCCCTTTGAAGTAATTATAGGAGGATAAACCAGCCCATCCGGAAACGCCCATACCAGTAAAAGTTAGTAAATAATCCCAAATGTAAAAGGTGAATGAAATCTTTTTCAGAACCGTTGCAAAATGGAGAAGAGTCACCACTAAAAAGCCGAAAACGATTCCCAAGGCCGCCCCTTTAATACCAAAGCTTGGCTGACTCGCTAATAAAAATATAACAGCTGTTTTTACAACGGAACCAAAGAGTGAGTTAATCATAGCGGCCCTTGCTAAATCAAGAGCTTGCAGAGTAGCTTGTAATGGACCTTGATAGTAATAGAAAAGGAAGAATGGTGCCATGATTTGAATAAAGTACGCTCCGCTTGAAGATCCATACATGACCTCCATAAGGGGTTCAGCTAAAACATAGAGTATCACAACCGATAATCCACCCGTTAAAAAAGCAAAGCGTAGTGCTTGTTGTAGTCGATATTCAATCAGCTTTTTATTGTTCTGTGAATTTGCCTCACTGATTGCCGGAACGAGCGACGTGGACAGCGATAAAGTTATAAACGATGGCAATAGTAAAAGCGGCATAGCAAAGCCTGTTAGTGCACCGTATTGCTTTGTTGCATCAATGGCCACAACACCAGCAATAGCTAAGCTATGTGAGACGACAATCGGTTCAAAGAACCACGCAATGGAACCAATCATACGGCTTCCTAACGTTGGTAAAGCAACGCCCATCAGTTCTTGAAATGTTGATTTTCCTTCTTGTACATTCTTGAAAAATTTCTTTCTTATTCGAAATTGTTTCTTGAGCTTAAATGAAGTAATTAAATAAATTAAGGAGATGAGCTCTCCAATTACAGATGCAACCATCGCCCCTGCTGCCGCGTATTCTACCCCATATGGCATAAACATACTTGTTAATACAGCTATCAATGTGATTCTTGCCGCTTGTTCAATCACTTGTGAAATGGCAGAAGGTTTCATATTTTGTCTGCCTTGGAAATATCCTCTTAGCACAGAAGAAAGTGCAACGATTGGAATGATTGGAGCAATCGCGAGCAATGGTAAATGTGTACGTGGATCTGTAAAAAGAGTTTCTGATAAGTACGGTGCAAGCAAAAATAGAGCAGGAGTAAAGATAAGGGATAATGTAAATGTTGTTGCTAAGGAAACAACAAGTATTTGTTTTATTTTTTTTGTATCACCTTTTGCCTCTGCTTCTGCTATATTTTTTGAAATAGCCACCGGTAGGCCTAGTTGTGTGAGAGTGACAACAAGAATAAGGGTCGGAAAGGCCATCATATATAATCCAACGCCTTCTTCGCCTATAAACCTTGCAATCACAATCCTATTAATAAAACCAAGAACTCTTGTTACAAAGCCGGCAACTAACAAAATTATTGTTCCTTTTAAAAACTTCGACATCTCGCTACCTGCCTTCTCAAAATAGGTATAATCATATACAATTAACTATATGCACCCATGTGGACAAAGCATGACAAGGTATTATAAATTTCTCTATATTTTATACTCTAGTATTAGGAGGCGGCTCGATATGGAAATCGGCCATAATTACGATCGTTTTCGTAAAGAAGTACACCCAGCATTAATTAGTAAGATGGAAGAGTTTTCCCTACTTGGGTATGGGACGATCAGTCAAGATAGTCTTTGGGAGTTCTTGAGTAAGAAGAAGTGGAGAAAGCCGAAGGAGGACGTGAAGATCTATGAGGTGGTCTCAGATATTCTTTCTGTAAATGTAGGAGAATATATGAATTATGCGACTGTTGAAGCATTTAAGTCGGATGAGTTTTCGCTTGCGAATGATGAGGAGAGAAGGGAATTATTGAAATAAGTACATACTCGTCCATAAATTGACACTATTTCCTAACTGTTTCATAATATTAGAATAGAAAATACAAGCAGGTAGCATGCTGTTACCTTGCCTGGGTTACATTTTAAGGAGGATTTATACATAATGGTCAAACGCAGTAGAATTGTGGCCTTTTTGTTATTGCTGCTTCTTTTTGCAAGTACAATTGGGACAACTACGAATAGTATTTTAAAAAATATTAAACTAGGTTTGGACCTTCAAGGAGGATTTGAAGTCCTCTACGAAGTGGAACCTGCTAAAAAAGGCCAAGAAATTGACCAAGAAGTTTTAAATAGTACGGTAGAGGCGTTAGATAATCGAATTAACGTGCTAGGGGTAAGTGAGCCGATCATTCAAATTGAAGGTGATAATCGGATTCGTGTTCAGCTTGCCGGTGTATCTGACCAGACTAAAGCACGTGAAATTCTCTCCACAGAAGCGAATTTAACGTTCCGAAATGCTAGTGACGAAATCATGATGGATGGTACTGATTTAGTTGAGGGTGGTGCGAAGCAAACCTTTGATGAAAACAACAAACCTAGCATCTCATTACAGTTAAAGAGTGCGGATAAATTTCGAGAAGTGACACAAGAAATCGTTGGAATGGCTCCCCAGAATCAATTAATTATCTGGCTAGATTTTGAAGAAGGGAAAGATTCCTACCAAGCAGAACTTGCCAAGGAAGAACCAAAATTTCTGTCCAATCCAAATGTAAATCAAGTGTTTAATCAAGATACGGTTTCGATTGTAGGGGATTTTGAATTAGAAGAAGCAAAGACGTTAGCTTCCTTGTTAAATGCAGGAGCACTGCCAGTTAAACTTACCGAAGTGTATTCAACTTCTGTTGGTGCTCAATTCGGGGAAGAAGCATTAAATGAAACGGTGTTTGCCGGAATCGTAGGAATTAGTGTCATCTTCTTGTTCATGCTTTTCTATTATCGTTTCCCTGGATTTATTGCTGTTATTACACTCTCTCTTTATATTTACCTCATTCTACTGATCTTTGATTGGATGAATGGAGTGTTAACTTTACCAGGAATAGCAGCTCTAATCCTCGGGGTAGGTATGGCTGTAGATGCCAACATCATTACTTATGAAAGAATTAAAGAAGAACTAAAGGTTGGAAGAACGGTTAAGTCGGCGTATGAAGTGGGAAGTAAAGGTGCGTTTTGGACTATTTTTGACTCGAACATAACGACCATTATTGCCGCTGGTGTATTATTTGCCTATGGTACAAGCTCTGTTAAAGGGTTTGCAACGATGTTAATTATATCGATTTTAGGAAGCTTCCTTACTGCTGTTTTCGCATCACGTCTATTGCTTGGTTTGTGGGTGAAAAGTGGTTTCTTAGATCAACGTCCTACTTGGCTTGGTGTAAGAAAGAAAGATATGAAAGATATTTCTGAAGGTTACGATGCCATCGATTTACCTACCAGATTCGATCGATGGGATTTTGTGAAAAATCATAAAATCATCTTTACCATTTCAGGTGTTTTATTCTCAGTCGGGCTGGTCGTTCTTATCTTGTTTAAGCTAAATCTAGGAATTGACTTTGCAAGTGGAACGAGGGTGGAAGTACCGTCCGATAAGCCAATTGAAACCGAACAGTTAAAGGATGAGTTTGCGAAATTTGATCTTGAAGCTGAAAATATTGTCATGTCTGGAGACAATAACGACGTTGCTGTGGTTCGCTTTTTAGGCGTATTACCAAAAGAAGAAATTGCTGAGCTTAAAGCGCATTTTAAAGAATTGTACGGTTCAGAACCGAATATCAGCACGGTTTCCCCAGTGGTTGGAAAAGAGTTAGCTAAAAATGCAATGATTGCTGTAGCCATAGCTTCCATAGGAATTATTCTTTATGTATCGGTTCGTTTTGAGTGGAGAATGGCGCTTGCTGCAATTGTTGCCCTCTTACATGATGTTTTCTTCATTATTGTTTTGTTTAGTTTTACGAGACTAGAGGTAGATTTGACATTTATTGCAGCCGTCTTAACTATTGTCGGTTACTCAATCAATGACACAATCGTAACATTTGACCGAATGAGAGAAAACTTGGCTAAGAAAAAGAGAATTAAAACTTATGACGAACTTGCTGATGTTGTAAATAGTAGTTTACGTCAAACATTAGGAAGATCAGTAAATACGGTCCTAACTGTAGTTATTGCCGTTGTTGCTTTACTGATGTTTGGAAGTGCCTCCATTCTTAATTTCTCATTAGCATTGCTAATTGGATTAGTTGTTGGTGTATACTCTTCTATTTTTATCGCTGCTCAACTATGGCTAGTGATGAAAGCAAAAGAACTTAAGCAAAAAGGAGTTCTAATTACTGAAAAAGTAAAAAGAGAAAGAACAGACGAGCCGCAGGTTTAATTCTAGAACCACAGGGAATATTTCTCTGTGGTTTCTCTTTTTGAATAGGATTTTTTGGTTACACTAATTGGTAGTGAATGGGTTGAAGGAGAGTTAAGTATTGGAAAATCAAGAGCGATTTAAAAAAGCGGAATTTGTAGCAATAATAGGGATTATCGGGAATTTAATTTTAGCTGTCTTGAAATGGGTAATTGGTGTGTATGCAAACAGTCGGGCTTTAGTTGCTGACGCTGTTAATTCGGCTTCAGATGTAGCGGGCTCATTAGCCGTTTTTATTGGACTGCGTGCTGCTAAACAACCACCAGATGAAGATCATCCATACGGACATGGCAAGGCGGAGTCGATTGCTGCCATTATTGTGGCTGTTTTATTGGTTTTAGTTGGGTTTGAGATTGGAAAATCTTCCTTTCAAGCGTTTTTCCAACCGATTGAAGCCCCTAAACTAATTGCTCTTGTGGCGGTGATTGTATCAATTGCTATCAAAGAGACCATGTACCGTTATACCTTCTCGATGGGGAAGAAGTTAAATAGTGATGCCTTAATTGTAACTGCTTATGATCACCGGTCTGATGTGTATTCGTCTTTAGCCGCGTTGGTGGGGATTGGCTGCGCGATTTTAGGGGAAAAGCTTGCTATTGGCTGGCTCGTGTATGCAGATCCAGTAGCTGGGTTATTCGTATCCATTCTTATATTAAAATTAGCATGGAAACTGGGGAGTGAATCGATTCACAATGCTCTTGATCATGTTTTACATGAAGAGGATACAATAGAGCTTCGAAAGATTGTTGAAAGCATACCAGCGGTCAAAAAAATTGATGAACTACACGCAAGGGAACACGGTCACTATGTGATTATCGATTTGAAAATATCTGTCGATCCTTATATAACAGTCGAAGAAGGGCACCGGGTAGGGAAAAAGGTAAAGCAAAAGCTAATGGAGGAAAGACATGTTGAAAATGTGTTTGTACATATCAATCCTTACAATCCGGATAATAGTGACATTACTTATGATTAATGAAGAGTCTGCTTAAAAGCGGGCTTTTTTTTATTTGCTAACTGGGGAAACCATTCCATTGAAACAGTAGACAGCCTCAGGGTATAATAGAAAAGCTAAGGGGTGAAGGAATGTTAAAGCCAAAATCACGCTGGAGTGTTCAACAGCATAAAAGTGAAGACGATGTGAAAGAGCTTTGTAGCGAATTGAAGATATCTCCTCTTGTAGCTTCTTTGCTTGTACGAAGAGGACTAAATACAGCATCTCTAGCTAAAAAATTTTTGTATGAACATGAAGAACAGTGTCATGACCCATATCTATTAACGGGGATGGACATTGCGGTTAATAGAATTCATCAAGCTATTGAAAACCAAGAACCGATTTTAATTTTTGGTGATTACGATGCCGATGGTGTAACGAGTACATCTGTCATGATGCTAACATTAAAGGAACTAGGTGCAATTGTCGATTTTTATATTCCGAATCGTTTTACAGAAGGGTACGGTCCAAACGAACCCGCTTTTCGTCATGCTCACGAAAGTGGAGTGAAACTAATAATCACTGTGGATACCGGTATTTCAGCTGTACATGAGGCAAGTGTCTTAAAAAGTCTTGGTGTTGATTTGATTATTACCGACCATCATGAACCAGGACCGATTCTCCCTGAAGCATTAGCAATTATTCATCCAAAGCTACCCGGAAGTACTTACCCTTTCAAGGAGTTAGCTGGCGTAGGAGTAGCGTTTAAGCTTTCCCAGGCTCTATTAGGACAACTTCCTGAGCATTTACTTGAGTTTGTAGCGATTGGAACGATTGCTGACCTTGTCCCTTTGGTTGATGAAAATCGCTATCTAGTAAAAAGAGGGTTAAAAAAGATAAGAAGCAGTAGTAGAACAGGGATCAAGGCCCTTTGTAAACAAGCTGGTATCGAACAACAAACCATAGATGAGGAAACGATTGGTTTTACGATAGGACCTCGAATCAATGCAGTAGGTCGGTTAGACTCAGCTGATTCAGCTGTACACTTACTTTTATCTGAAGACTTGGATGAAGCGGAAATGCTCGCAGAGGAAATCGATTCGTACAATAAGGAACGACAACGCATTGTATCGAGCATTGCAGATGAAGCGATTCAACAAGTAAATGATTTCTATCCTATTGAAGAGAATTCTGTCATTGTTGTTGGGCAAGAAGGCTGGAATGCAGGAGTAGTTGGTATTGTTGCATCTAGATTAGTAGAAGCATTTTACCGTCCTACGATTGTTTTAAGCTTTGATCGGGAGAAAGGTATTGCTAAAGGCTCGGCTAGAAGCATTGAGGGATTTGATTTATTTAAGAATCTTTCCACATGTAGAGAGATTCTACCTCATTTTGGTGGACATCCAATGGCGGCAGGTATGACGCTAAAACTCGAGGACGTGGATGAATTAAGAACAAGATTAAATGAGCTGGCAGTAAATCAATTATCTGAGGAAGATTTCATCCCACTCACGGTAGTTGATTTAGAAATGTCGATTAAAGATGTACAACTAAATGCTTTAGAAGAGCTACAACTTCTTTCACCGTTCGGGACAAGCAATAAAAAACCAAAGATTTTGTTAAGAGATGCGAATATATCGCAAATTAAGAAAATCGGTGCCAATCAAAGCCATTTAAAACTAACACTAGAACATGAAGGCGCCATCCTTGACGGAATCGGTTTTCATCTAGGTGAAAAGGTAGATCATATATCGCCACAATCGAAGCTCTCAGTCGTAGGTGAATTGTCTATAAATGAATGGAATAATATAAGGAAGCCCCAAATCTTTTTACATGATCTGGCTATAAATGAATGGCAATTATTTGATTATCGTGGAATAAAGCAGGTTGGTAAGCTAAAAGAAATGGTTCCTACTAGTAAGTGGATTAGCTTTAATAACCAGATTTCAGAGAAAATAAAACAGGCACTTTCGGATCGGTTACATCTTATTGAAACGGTTGAGCAAGCTAGAAATATCGACATTGATGAACAGTTTGTAGTATTATATGATCTGCCAACATCGAAGGAATTGTTGACATCATTATTGAATGGAAAGAAACCTGCTAGAATTTATGCCCATTTTTACAAAGAGGCAAGTGACTTTTTCAGTACGATCCCAACACGGGATCATTTCAAATGGTATTACGCGTTTTTATCAAAAAAAGCACCATTTGATTTGAAAAAATACGGTGATGAGTTAGCTAAATACCGTGGCTGGTCAAGAGAAACAATTGATTTTATGTCACAGGTGTTTTTTGAACTAGATTTTGTTAAAATAAACAATGGATTTATTACACTTAACACTAGCAGTCATAAACGAGATCTAACGAGCTCTAAAACATATCAAAAAAAACAAGAAGATTTAGCGCTTGAACAAGAATTATTATATTCCTCCTATCAGGTACTTCACTCCTGGTTGGATGAATGTATTCGAGGCTCGGTGGAAATTGAGGAGGAAGTAAAGTAATGGATTTAAAGAAGTATGTAACGATTGTAGAAGATTGGCCAAAGCCAGGGATTAAGTTTAAAGATATTACAACATTAATGGATAACGGTGAAGCGTATCGTTACGCAACCGATCGTATTGTAGATTATGCAAAAGAAAGAAATATTGATATCGTCGTAGGTCCCGAAGCTCGTGGTTTTATTATCGGATGCCCAGTGGCATATTCTCTAGGAGTAGGATTTGCTCCAGTTAGAAAAGAAGGAAAACTACCAAGAGAAACAGTGAAAGTAAACTACGGTCTTGAGTATGGTAGTGATGTGTTAACGATCCATAAGGATGCAATTAAACCAGGACAACGTGTATTAATCACGGATGATTTGCTGGCAACAGGTGGAACGATTGATGCAACGATTAAACTTGTAGAGCAATTAGGTGGAGTTGTTGCAGGAATTGCCTTTTTAATTGAGTTAACATATTTAGATGGAAGAAACAAATTAGATGGATATGATATTTTAACTTTAATGGAATACTAAAATAGACAAAAAAGCGCAGCAATCGTTGCGCTTTTTTTCATATATTTGGATCAAAAATGACATGATTCGACATTGTTTTTAATTCTCCCAGAAAAATAACAGTCTTTCCCTTTACATATTGAGTTTTTTTTTCGATAATAGTAACAATATTAGTTTTATTTTTAATAAAAAAAATAATCCTCACATTCATGGGGTATCATAGAAAGTTAAAGGTGATTATATGGCGAATGATCAAGTGTTGACCGCCGAACAAGTCATCGACCGAACGAAAAAATATTTAAATGATGAAAATGCTGCATATGTGAAAAAGGCATATGAATTCGCAAAGCATGCCCATCGTGAACAATATCGTAAATCCGGTGAACCGTACATTATTCATCCCATTCAAGTTGCAGGAATTTTGGCTGACTTGGAAATGGACCCAGCTACGGTTGCTTCGGGTTTTCTTCATGACGTCGTTGAAGATACAGATGTAACAATTGAAGATCTAGCAAAAGAATTTGGTGAAGAAGTTGCCATGCTTGTCGATGGTGTTACAAAACTCGGGAAGATTAAGTATAAATCTCATGAAGAGCAGCAGGCAGAAAATCATCGAAAAATGTTCGTAGCGATGGCTCAAGACATTCGGGTCATCTTAATTAAATTAGCTGACCGACTCCATAATATGCGTACGTTAAAACATTTGCCAGTCGAAAAGCAAAGACGTATTTCAAATGAAACGTTAGAAATTTTCGCACCATTAGCACATCGTCTAGGTATTTCTAAAATAAAATGGGAACTTGAAGATACAGCACTGCGTTACTTAAATCCACAACAGTATTATCGTATTGTAAATTTGATGAAGAAAAAGCGTGCAGAACGTGAGCAATACTTAGACGATGTGATTAAGGAAATGCGAGTTAGCCTGGATGAAGTTTCGATCAAAGCAGAAATCTCAGGGCGCCCCAAACATATTTATAGCATTTATCGAAAAATGGCGATTCAAAACAAGCAGTTTAACGAAATATATGATTTGCTTGCAATAAGAATCGTCGTAAATTCGATAAAAGATTGTTATGCGGTCTTAGGAATCATTCATACTTGCTGGAAGCCAATGCCTGGACGATTCAAAGATTATATAGCCATGCCGAAACCAAATATGTATCAATCTCTTCATACGACCGTTATTGGACCAAAAGGTGATCCATTAGAGGTTCAGATTCGTACATTTGATATGCATGAGATTGCTGAATTTGGGATAGCTGCACACTGGGCATATAAAGAAGGAAAATCAGTTAACGAAGGCTCTTCTCTTGAAGAAAAATTAACATGGTTTAGAGAGATATTAGAATTCCAAGATGATACAGCAAATGCTGAAGAGTTTATGGAATCCTTAAAAATTGATTTATTTTCTGATATGGTGTTTGTGTTTACGCCAAAAGGTGATGTATTTGAGCTACCGTCTGGTTCTGTACCAATTGATTTTGCTTATCGTGTCCATTCTGAAATCGGTAATAAAACCATTGGTGCTAAGGTGAACGGTAAGATGGTTACCCTTGATTACAAGTTAAAAACAGGGGATATCATCGAGATTTTAACTTCAAAACATTCATACGGTCCTAGTCAAGACTGGTTAAAGTTAGCTCAAACGTCACAAGCCAAAAATAAAATTCGTCAATTCTTTAAGAAGCAACGTAAGGATGAAAACGTTGAAAAGGGTCGCGAGCAGGTTGAGAAAGAAATCAAAAGCATGGATTTTGATGTGAAGGAAATCTTAACGCCTGAAAATGTGAAAAGAGTAAGTGAGAAGTTTAACTTTTTCCATGAAGATGATTTGTATGCGGCCGTTGGATACAATGGGATTACTGCTCTTCAAGTAGCCAATCGCTTGACTGAGAAGTGGAGAAAGAAGCGAGATCTTGAGCAAGTAAGTACGATTTCAAATGCAGTGTCAGAATTAAAGTCATTCCCTTCGACGAAAAAGAGAGAATCAGGTGTGAGGGTGACGGGAATAGATAATCTTCTCATCCGACTTTCTAGATGCTGCAGTCCTGTTCCAGGAGACGAGATTGTTGGCTTCATTACGAAAGGTCGCGGCGTCTCTGTCCATCGTGCGGACTGTTCAAACATCGATACCGAGGATGCAAAGGCTAGACTGATACCGGTTGAATGGGAAACAGGCTTAAATAATAAAAAGGAATATAACGTGGACATTGAAATCAGTGGGTACGACCGACGCGGATTATTAAATGAAGTCCTACAGGCTGTGAATGAAACGAAAACGAACATATCAGCGGTTTCCGGAAAGTCAGACCGAAACAAGATGGCAACAATCAATATGTCTATTGCTATCAATAATGTAAGTCATTTACAAAAGGTCGTGGAACGTATTAAGCAAATTCCTGATATATATTCTGTTCGAAGAGTAATGAATTAGAAAGTTAAGGAGTTTACTTTTATGAGAGTGGTTGTTCAAAGAAGCAAAGAAGCTAGCGTGACAGTAGACGGTAAAACGATAGGGGAAATTACAAAAGGATTCGTTCTTCTTGTCGGTATTACTCACAGTGACACAACGGAGGATGCAAAGTACGTTGCAGAGAAAATCGTCAATCTTCGTGTGTTTGAGGATCAGGAAGGGAAAATGAATTTATCTTTGTCTCAAGTGGAGGGAGAAATTTTGTCAATCTCTCAGTTCACCTTATACGGTGATTGTCGCAAAGGGAGAAGACCTAACTTCATGGAGGCTGCCCATCCAGATCATGCGAGTGTGATATACGATCAATTTAATCAATTATTACGGGATCAAGGTGTAAAGGTTGAAACAGGTCAATTTGGAGCTATGATGGATGTAGCACTTATAAACGACGGCCCGGTAACACTGATCATTGAGAGCAAGTAAAAAGCGAGTTCAATTGAACTCGCTTTTTTTATTTAAAGTATTTTGCCAAACCTTGATAAATTCCAGTGGCTGCATTTGCTTGATAGCTCTCTGAATTGACTAATGTTTCTTCCGCAGAATTACTTAAATAGCCTAATTCTAGAAGTACAGAAGCACGTTTATTTTCTCTTAACACATGATAATCACCGTAGCGAACACCACGATCTTTCAGCTTTGTAAAACTAGTAACCTCTTTGCCTACAGTTGTAGCTAAACTTTGCTGATAGTTATGATAATAATAAGAGGTCATCCCTCGAACAGAGGAGTCGAGAATGCTATCAAAATGGATCGAAACGAACGCATCAGCCGCATGTGTATGTGACATACCAACACGAGAGCTTAACGATAAATACGAATCCGTATTTCGAGTCATAACTACGTTCGCTCCTGCAGTTTTTAGTTTATCGTACAATAGTTGAGCGGTTTTCAACGTCAAGTTCTTTTCATAGCTGCCTTTAATACCAGTAGCTCCTGTATCTCGACCACCATGACCAGGGTCAATAACAATAACTTTATTTTTTAAGTATTGTTCTGCACCAGGTCTCTCAATTTGCTGAGAGGCTCCACTTACTGTTACAAGCCATCCCGCTACAAATCCCTTTGATCCATCTTTCAACTGAATTTCGTACCAGTCATTTTGCACAGAAAGAACGGTAAAAGTTTCACCAGCATTTGCTCTACTAATGACTGAACTGTTTGTTGTGGCAGACTTTCGGATGTTTGTTCCGTTATAGAGGATCGTTACGGTACTATTTTGTTCAACATCCACTTTAGTAGTTGTTGATGACTGTTCCTTGGAAAGATACCAACTAGCAACCCAACCTAATTGACCATTTTTTAATTTAATTTTTGCCCAATTATTTTCTTCAGCTAAAATTTCAAATGCTTGTCCTTTTGAAACTGTTCCTACGATTTTGCCACTTAAGGAACCTGTGCTTCGAACATTCAGAGTAGTTGCCGTAATCGTCCCAAGCAACCCACTAGAAGAATTCGTGTTTGTTTGATTTGGAACGGAAGGTTGAGAAGAAGTAGAGCTCATTTCTACAAACTCTTTACTAATCCAAGCAGCTTGTCCATTATATTGTATTTTTACCCAATTGCTTTCCACACTTAGGATCGAAACAGTGCTACCCTTTTGGAGCTTTCCAAGGATATTACCTGATGTGGAGGCGGTAGAACGAACATTTAGATTGTTGGCAGTTACCTTTCCAGTCTGTTGACTACTGCTTGATCCTCCTGTATCAGACTTTATATCCTGGATAAATTCTGCTGCTACCCATCCTGTTATACTAGAGGTTTTAATTTGATGCCAGTTTGATTCTGTTTTGATAATCGTGACGGTAGCCCCTTGAGATAAAGTTGTCACTACCTTATAAGAGGTGCTAGGACCTGAACGAACACGGAGTTGATTCGCTGTTACGATTCCACTCTTTGACGACGAAACTTCATTTTCAGAATGTTTTTTAACAAGCCAAGCGGCTACCCATCCTTTTTTTCCGGAGGAATTTAAGGATATTTGAATCCAATCCGATTTTTCCTCTATCACAGAAAAACGGTCCGCTCGTTTCACCACCTCAATGACTTTATAACTAAGTCCTGGTCCTTCTCTTACATTTAACGTGTCAGTTGTAATTTCAACAGTTGATCCTTCAGCAAATGCTGAGTCAGGTTTGATGGGGAACGGACTGCAAAAAAGAAGAAACGTCAGAAAAAACAATATGTATTTATTTTTGTACAAGTGTAAATCTCCCTCCCTGATTAATGGTAAGTAAGGGTATTGATGTATAAGTTTTAAGTACCAACCTCTATAATAAAGGAAGAATTTACATATGTTAATACGATGCGAGTAATTTTTCCCTATAAATTAATGAACAATGTTAATTAGCTGAAACTTTTTCTTAAAAAAGGGACAAACTAAAGGGGATATAATAGACGGGGTGATAACATATGAGATATAGTGATAAGGCGTTTTCTACACATGATGGAGATAACCAAATTTTTGGGGTCGATTTTCATGATTTTATCCAAAAAGAAAAAAACTCAAATATGGTAGAGTTAGCAAGTGAGTTTGGTCTATCGATCCGAGATGTGAAAAAGCTGAAAAAAAGATTAGAGAGATCGTAAGTTTTGTAATATATCTTGACATTCTGAATACTCGAACGTAATATATAAACTAATATTAAAAGACGAATAACCGTTTGATGGAGCAAAGTAGTTAAACTCCCACGTGAAAAGAGAGGAAATGTCGATAGGCTGAAAGCATTTCCGCATTGTGGCTTAATGAAAGAACACTCCGTAGGCTTCGCTTCGAACAATCGTATGATTTAGTAGGAGAGGAACGTTGACAGGCGTTAACTGTAAAAGTGGAAGTGGCTTGTTTTTGAGTTGCTTCAATTAGGGTGGCACCACGGGATATTAACTCTCGTCCCTTGTATGTAATAGTACAAGGGACGGGAGTTTTTTGCATTCTTACGATTAGATTTACATAAAAAAGATAGCTAGGAGGGGTTCCAAATGGCGTTAAAGCTACCAAGAGGAACACAAGATATTCTCCCAGGAGAAGTTGAAAAATGGCAATTTATCGAAACGGTTGCTAGAGATTTATGCGAGAGATTTCAATATAAAGAGATTCGTACACCGATCTTTGAACATACAGAAGTTTTTACGAAGGGTGTAGGCGATACAACGGATATTGTTCAGAAGGAAATGTATACGTTTGAGGACCGTGGAGGAAGAAGTTTAACTCTACGCCCAGAGGGAACAGCAGCTGCGGTGCGATCTTTTGTCGAACATAAAATGTTTGGTTACGCTAACCAACCAGTGAAACTTTTTTACATGGGGCCGATGTTCCGTTATGAAAGACCACAGGCGGGGAGATACCGTCAATTTGTCCAGTTTGGTGTGGAAGCGCTAGGAAGTGCAGATCCCGCTATTGATGCAGAGGTAATTGCTCTTGCTATGAGTATTTATCAATCATTAGGCCTGAAAAAACTAAAGCTAATAATCAATAGCCTTGGTGACAAGGAAAGTAGAAACGCTCACAGAGATGCTTTAATCAATCATTTTTCACCAAGAATTGATGAGTTTTGTGGGGATTGTAAATCAAGATTAGAAAAAAATCCTCTTCGAATTCTTGATTGTAAGAAGGATCGTGACCATGAGCTTATGTCTTCAGCACCATCCATCCTGCAATATTTAAATGATGATTCTAAAAAGTATTTTGATAAAGTTCAACAATATTTAACTGACCTAGGAATTGATTTTGAAGTCGATCCGAATCTTGTAAGGGGGCTAGACTACTACAATCAAACGGCTTTTGAAATTATGAGTGATGCTGAAGGGTTTGGAGCCATTACGACTCTTTGTGGCGGGGGACGTTACAATGGGCTTGTAGAAGAAAGTGGTGGACCAGAAACTCCAGGTATTGGCTTTGCGCTTAGTATTGAACGCTGTTTGGCAGCACTTCATGCTGAAGGAATTGAACTTCCAGTGACACAGGGAATTGATTGTTTTCTCGCTTCATTAGGTGAGGAAGCCAAGGACTATACAGTAAAGCTTTTACATGAGCTGCGTAAAGCAGGTTATTCTGCGGAACGAGATTATCTCGATCGAAAAATCAAAGCTCAGTTGAAGACAGCGGATCGCTTGCAAGCCAAGTATGTAGCAGTCCTCGGAGACGATGAACTTCAAGCGAATAAAATTAGCGTGAAGGACATGGAAAGTGGAAATCAAATTGAAGTACCGTTAGATACATTTATCGAAGAATTTTCAGCAATTTATAAAAAAGGGAGATAGGAAAATGTACGGTAGAACGTATTTTTGTGGAGAGGTAACAGAACAGCATATTGGAGAAAGTATTACGTTAAAGGGATGGGTGCAAAGACGCCGCGATTTGGGTGGTTTAATTTTTATCGACTTGCGTGACCGTACTGGAATTATCCAAGTGGTGTTTAATCCAGAGGTTTCACCTGAAGCTCTAGCTCTAGCAGAAAAAATTCGAAATGAATACGTTTTGGATTTAGTTGGGACAGTTATTGCCAGAGAAGCTGGTACGATAAATGAAAACCTGCAAACAGGTCGAATTGAAGTACAAGCAAAGCAGGTTACTATTATTAACGAGGCAAAAACACCTCCATTTACAATTGCAGACCAAACGGATGTATCCGAGGATGTTCGCTTGAAATATCGATACTTAGATCTTAGAAGACCTGCTATGTTTGAGACATTTAAAATGCGTCATCAAGTAACTCAAATTATTCGTAACTTCCTGGATCGTGAAGGTTTCTTAGATGTAGAAACTCCAATTCTAACTAAAAGTACACCAGAGGGTGCACGTGATTATTTAGTACCTAGTCGTGTCCATCCAGGTGAGTTTTACGCCTTACCGCAATCACCGCAAATATTTAAACAACTTCTTATGGTGGGTGGTTTTGAAAGGTATTATCAAATTGCAAGATGCTTCCGTGATGAAGACCTTCGTGCAGACAGGCAGCCTGAATTTACTCAAATTGATATTGAAACGAGCTTTATGAGCCAAGATGATATTATTTCCCTGATGGAAGACATGATGAGTGAAATGATGTCAAAGGTAAAGGAATTGCAAGTGGAAACACCGTTTGCCCGTATGCCATATCAAGAGGCGATGGCTCGTTTTGGATCTGATAAGCCAGACACTCGTTTTGGAATGGAGCTAGTGGATCTTTCAGAAATCGTGAAGAATTCTAGCTTTAAGGTTTTTGCAGGTGCGGTTTCATCAGGCGGCCAAGTAAAGGCTATTAATGTGAAGCAGGCTGCGACCAAGTATTCACGTAAAGATATCGATGCATTAACTGAATTTGTAGCTGTCTATGGAGCAAAAGGTTTGGCTTGGTTAAAAGCGGAAGAGGACGGTCTAAAAGGACCAATCTCCAAATTTATTACCGAAGAAGAACAGACGGCTTTAAAATCTACGTTATCAATTGAAACGGGAGACTTACTTCTTTTTGTAGCTGATAAAAAGAGTGTAGTAGCTGATGCATTAGGTGCCCTTCGCTTAAAACTTGGGAAAGAGCTTGAATTAATCGATCAAAGCAAATTCAACTTTTTATGGATAACTGATTGGCCATTACTTGAGTATGATGAGGCAGATGGTCGTTATTATGCAGCTCACCATCCATTTACAATGCCAGTGAGAGAGGACCTTCACTTATTAGATGAAAATCCAGCTCTTGTTCGTGCACAAGCGTATGATCTTGTATTGAATGGCTATGAGCTTGGTGGAGGATCTCTGCGTATTTTTGAAAGAGATGTTCAAGAAAAAATGTTCAGTATTTTAGGATTTACTCCAGAAGAAGCGAGAGCTCAGTTTGGTTTCTTGCTTGAAGCCTTCGAATACGGAACACCTCCTCATGGTGGAATAGCTCTTGGTCTAGACAGACTCATCATGCTTTTAGCAGGTAGAACCAATTTAAGAGATACAATTGCGTTCCCAAAAACTGCTAGTGCAAGCTGTTTATTAACAGATGCTCCGGGAGAAGTGAGCGAGGCTCAGCTTTCTGACCTTCATCTGTCATTAAAACGTAATATTTCTGTACAATAGAGTCATCTTGAAACTTATATAAAGGTGTGTTATAGTTTAATCAAACATAAGAATCCTGATGTGTTCGTGGTATTACCTAAAGTTTTGACCAACAGCTTTACTACGGGAGATTGAGTTTTCGAGTGGCGTAAATGCCTTTGGCTTAGGACTTACAAAAGCTTGGAACAGAACACCCACCTGCTTATGCGGGATCAAAACGAAGGCATCGAGCGACGGCACGATTGGGATTCTTACTTTATTACATAACCATACACCCCTATGCTACTATCAGCATAGGGTCTTTTGATGTTCTGTATATATCTATCATAGACTTGTTTTTGTTTGTGAGTATGGTATAGTCATATCGAGAAAAATAAGTTAAGAAACCTATTACATAAATATAGATGCTGGAGTGATGAAGATGTTGCACCAATTTTCCCGCAATGAACTTGCGATTGGAAAGGAAGGAATCGATACATTAAAAGGGAGTACAGTTGCTGTATTAGGAATCGGTGGAGTAGGCTCGTTTTCTGCTGAGGCACTAGCACGGTCTGGCGTGGGACGTCTCATTTTAATTGATAAAGATGATGTTGATATAACAAATGTGAATCGTCAAATCATTGCCTTACTTTCCACAGTGGGAAGGCCTAAAGCCGATTTGATGAAGGAACGCATAATGGATATCAACCCTGAATGTGAAGTCATTTCATTAAAAATGTTTTATACAGAGGAAACATATGAGGAAATCTTTCAATACGGACTTGATTTTGTAGTGGATGCTTCAGATACTATTTCGTATAAAATTCATCTCATGAAAGAGTGTTTAATGCGAAATATACCAATGATCTCAAGTATGGGAGCAGCTAATAAAATGGACCCTACTCGTTTTCAAATTGCGGATATTTCAAAAACACATACGGATCCGATTGCAAAGGTCATTCGCACACGTTTACGTAAAGAAGGTATTAGAAAAGGAATACCGGTAGTTTTTTCAGATGAAAGCCCGATCGTCATTCGCGAGGATGTTCGAAAAGTAGTTGGGAAAGAGGATGCAGAGATAAGGAAGGCAAAGATGCCGCCTTCTTCGAATGCCTTCGTGCCATCCGTTGCCGGTCTTATTATGGCAAGCTATGTCATCCGTGAGCTATTAAAAGACATAAAAATTTCTACGGTTAAAGATAGTGAATAGATGAGTAAAAACGGACAAGCACACGCCTTGTCCGTTAATTTTTCATCAGCTTTTCATAGATGGAAGCAAGTGCTTGCTCAAACTTACCGGTTTTTTTAGGCTTATAATAAACCTTCTTTTTTATTTTGTCAGGTAAGTACTGCTGTTTAACCCACCCGTTTTCATAATCATGTGGATATAAGTAATCAATACCTCTTCCAAGGGATGCGGCTCCTTTATAATGAGCATCCTTCAAATGTAGTGGCACTTCACCGCTTAGACCTGCTTCAATATCAGCAATCGCAAGGTCTAACGCTTTATAGGCCGAATCAGACTTAGGTGAAAGGCATAGCTCAATAACAGCGTTAGCTAGCGGAATCCGAGCTTCAGGAAATCCTAGACGTTCAGCTGTTTCGATAGCGGCTAGTGTTCTCGCACCCGCCTGAGGATTGGCAAGGCCAATGTCTTCATAGGCAATAACGATTAATCTTCTGCTTATGCTTACTAAATCACCTGCGACAATGAGTCTCCCTAAATAATGGAGTGCTGCATTTACATCACTGCCTCGTATTGATTTTTGAAAAGCAGAAAGAACATCGTAATGAGCATCCCCATCGCGGTCATGTGAAAAGCTCTTCTTTTGTAAGCATTCCTCAGCTATTTCAAGAGTAATGGTAATAACCCCAAACTCATCAGGTTCCGTAGAAATAATGGCTAGTTCAAGTGCATTAAGAGAACTCCTTACATCACCGTTTGAAGCACTTGCAAAATGTTCTTTTGCTGGGTTTGATATGTGCACGTTGTAATTTCCCAATCCTCGGTCTTTATCATGCAAGGCATGGTTAAGTGCTCTTATTATTTCATCAGCTGTTAATGGCTTTAGCTCAAAGATTTGACACCGACTACGGATCGCTGGATTAATGGCATGATACGGATTGCTAGTCGTTGCCCCGATTAGGACAATGGATCCATTTTCTAAATGAGGAAGAAGAAAATCTTGCTTTGCTTTATCGAGACGGTGAACCTCATCAAGTAAAAGGATTACCTTGCCGGACATTTTTGCTTCTGCAGCAACTACCTCGAGGTCTTTTTTGTTATTTGTCACAGCGTTTAAGGTACGAAAGGCATATTTTGTACTACCTGCAATCGCGCTAGCAATGGATGTTTTTCCCACACCAGGTGGTCCATAAAGAATCATGGATGAAAGCTGTTTTGCTTTAACCATACGCTGAATAATCTTTCCTTCACCGACGAGGTGCTGCTGACCAATAATCTCATCAATCGTCCTTGGCCGCATTCGGAAGGCAAGTGGCTTCCCGTTCATATTCATCGCTCCGTTTATCGTTTTACCTAAAGGTAACATACGTTCGTGTTATTTGCATACTATTATGCTATAATGTCAAATGTCTATCAAATAAGTCAGGATTTTGTTAAGATTTACAAGAAACCATTTTGTTTAGAGGAATTGATTGGTAATGGGTTTTAAAAAGACAGGACAAGTGGGTCCAAGATTTTTCATTTATTTTTTAGGTTTATTAATTATGTCCCTTGGAATTGTATTATTAATAAAGGCTGATATTGGCGCTACTCCATGGGATGTCCTTCATGTGGGCCTTCATTACCAATTTGGGCTAACGATTGGTACATGGTCAATTTTCGTTGGGGTAGCCATCTTATCTTTAGCGACAATTATTTCTAAGGAATTTCCGAAAATAGGTGCTTTTTTAAATATGCTATTAGTTGGCATTTTTATTGATATGTATTTTCTGCTTCCGATCATTCAAACACCCGATGACTGGATTGGAAAATCTTTGATGTTTGCCGCAGGTCTTCTATTAAATGGGTACGGAATGGGGTTATATATTTCTGCTTCCTTCGGTGCTGGACCAAGAGACAGCCTAATGATTGCTTTAACGGATAGAACAGGGTGGAAGGTTACATATGTCCGGGCTTGTATAGAAATTATTGTACTGATTGTTGGGTGGCAACTAGGTGGACCAGTATTTGTTGGTACCGTCGTGTTCAGCTTTGTAATTGGACCTATCGTTGGCATAGCGTTGCCACAGTGCCAAAAACTAACGGATCATTTCCTTAGTAAATTACACTCCGCTAAAAGAATGGCTGATCATACAAAAGAAGATATTAGTAATCGAGGTGCTAGTTTATGAAAATATCAACAAAAGGTCGATATGGATTAACAATCATGATCGAGCTCGCCAAAAAACACGGCGAAGGACCAACATCGCTTAAAACGATTGCTCAAGCCAATGATTTATCTGAGCATTATTTGGAGCAGTTAATTGCTCCTCTAAGAAACGCTGGATTTGTTAAGAGCATTCGTGGTGCGTATGGTGGTTATGTGTTAGCAAAAGGACCAACAGAAATAAGCGCAGGTGATATTATTCGAGTGTTAGAAGGTCCTATCAGTCCTGTTGAAGGGATTGAGGATGAAGAGCCTGCGAAGCGTGCATTATGGATGAGAATCCGTGATGCTGTGAAAGGTGTTTTAGATAATACAACACTAGAAGATTTAGCAAATCACACAGATGACGGAGAGTCGGATTCCTATATGTTTTACATATAGGAGAAAAGGTAAAGCTAGTTTTAAGTGGATATTTTTAAGTAGGTGAACATGTTGAATCATATATATTTGGATCATGCAGCAACGGCTCCTGTTCATACGGATGTTATTGAGACGATGGCAGTGGTGATGAAGGAGCAATTTGGGAATCCGTCTAGTATTCATTCTTATGGAAGGTCGGCAAGATCTATAGTAGACGAGTCTCGTTCAAAAATTGCGAAGAGCATTGGAGCAAAACAGGAAGAGATCATTTTTACAAGTGGAGGCACCGAGAGTGATAATCTTGCCATTTTAGGAGTGGCGAAATCTTATCAAAAGAATGGTAACCATATTATTACTACCATGATCGAACATCATGCCGTTTTACATGCTTGTAAAAGTCTTGAAAAGGAAGGCTTTGAAGTAACTTACTTACCAGTTGATGAACATGGGAAAATTTCCATCGAAGACTTTAAGAAAGCACTCCGAGATGAAACGATTCTCGTAACCATTATGTACGGAAATAACGAAGTGGGTGCGGTACAACCGATTAAAGAAATTGCCATGTTATTAGAAAATCATCAAGCAAAATTTCATACAGATGCTGTTCAAGCCTTTGGTTTAATTGATTTGGACGTAACTGAGCTTGGCGTGGACTTGTTATCCGTCTCAGCACATAAAATTAATGGACCTAAAGGAATTGGATTCCTATATGTAAAGCAAAATACTGCATTAACGCCACTTTCCTTCGGTGGAGAACAGGAACGAAAAAGACGTGCGGGAACAGAGAACGTAGCGTCTATCGCTGGTTTTGCTAAAGCGGTTGAAATAGCTTCGATTGAGAGAGCTGAAAAGGTCGAGCAATTCATCGAGTTTAAAAAGTTACTGCTTGAATCTCTTCAAACGAAGGATATTACTTTCTCAGTAAACGGATTGCTTGAAAATTCCCTCCCACATGTACTAAACTTAAGCTTTCCAGGCACAGATGTCGAATCAATGCTTGTGAATCTGGATATGGAAGGTGTGGCTGTATCGAGTGGTTCTGCTTGTACAGCTGGTTCAATTGATCCTTCTCATGTTTTAGTGGCAATGTTTGGTCAAGAATCAGAGCGAGTGAGAAACTCAATCCGATTTAGCTTTGGCCTTTATAATACAAAAGAGCAGGTCGAACGTTCAGCTGAAGTTACGGCGAAAATAGTAAGTAGGCTGACACGATAAAGCTTGCAAATGAGGTGAAGAAAGTGAAAAAAGACAACAAGGACATACGTGTGGTCGTAGGTATGTCTGGGGGAGTAGACTCATCTGTAGCCGCCTTACTCTTAAAAGAACAAGGGTATGATGTGATCGGAATTTTCATGAAAAACTGGGATGACACCGATGAGTTCGGTGTTTGTACGGCTACCGAGGATTATGAGGATGTTATTCGAGTATGCAATCAAATTGGTATACCTTATTATGCAGTAAATTTTGAAAAGCAATATTGGGACAAAGTGTTTACTTACTTCCTAGAAGAATATAAAGCAGGTAGAACTCCAAATCCCGATGTGATGTGTAACAAGGAAATTAAGTTTAAAGCATTTTTAGAGCATGCTATGAAGCTAGGTGCGGACTATTTAGCAACCGGGCATTACGCAAGAGTTGAATACCGTGATGGGGAATACAAAATGCTACGTGGAGTAGATGAAAACAAGGATCAAACGTATTTCTTAAACCAGCTTTCTCAAAACCAACTTGAAAAAGTTATGTTTCCAATAGGAGATATTGAAAAAGCAAAGGTAAGAGAGATTGCTCAGGAAGCAAACTTAGCAACTGCGACAAAAAAGGACAGTACGGGAATTTGCTTTATTGGCGAGCGTAATTTCAAAGAATTTCTAAGCAATTACCTGCCAGCTCAGCCTGGGAATATGGAAACGCTTGAGGGAGAAGTTGTCGGTAAGCATGATGGGTTAATGTACTATACAATCGGTCAGAGACATGGCTTAGGAATCGGTGGTGCGGGCGACCCTTGGTTTGTCATTGGTAAAGACCTTGAGCGCAATGTGCTTTTCGTAGGACAAGCATTTCATAATGATAAATTGTACTCAGATTCAATTATCGCTGTTGATGTTAGTTGGGTTACGGGCAAGGAAGTGATGCAGACTTTTGAGTGCACGGCTAAATTCCGCTACCGTCAGCCTGATAACAAAGTAACTGTTCATAGATTAGAAGATGGGACAGTAAAGGTGATATTTGCTGAGCCAATCCGAGCCATTACACCTGGTCAATCGGTTGTCTTTTATCAAGGTGATGAATGCCTTGGCGGAGGAACAATTGACAAAGTATTCCGTGATGAAAAGCAATTAACTTATGTTGGGTAAGGAGAAAACCTCGATTCAAATGGTCGAGGTTTTCGTATGTATAAAAAGGACAAAACTAGATGAAAAGAAGTTATAATAATAAAAGACAATAAATAATGGAGCGTGTACTATGGATAAAAATGAAAAAGGGATTCAATTGATGAAGGAGGGAAAGTGGGAAGAAGCTGCTGGATTGTTTATGAAGGCAATTGAGGATAATCCGAATGATGCGGTATCGTATATAAATTTCGGGAACGTATTATCGGCAGTTGGAGAAAATGATAAGGCACTCAAATTTTTTCAGAAAGCAATAGAAATCGATGAAAATGCGGCAACAGCTTATTATAACGCTGGAAACCTTTATTTCGAAAATGAACAATTAGAAGAAGCAAAAAATATGTTTGAACTGGCAATGAGAAAGGGACTGCATTCTAGTGATAATTATTTTATGCTTGGACTTACGCTTATTCAGTTAGAACAGCCCAAGCTTGCCTTACCTTATTTGCAAAGAAGTGTGGAGCTGAATGGCGATGATGCAGAAGCTCGTTTTCAATTTGGATTATGTCTTGCAAATCAAGAATTACTTGACGAGGCGATCAAGCAATTTAACGCATGTGTAGAGTTAGATCCGTCACATGCTGATGCTTATTATAATCTTGGTGTTGCTTATGGTTTTAAGGAAGATGGAAAAAAGGCACTTGATATGTTTGAAAAAGCATTGGAATTACAACCTGATCATCTGCTAGCAGGTTACGGAAAGAAATTAATCGAAAAAGAGTAATCATCATTCGTAGCGGATTTTTTGTAAGGAGGGGAGTTCTTTGGAGGGACAAGAAACGCTCGATTTGTTTAAGGATCAAGGGAGATTTATAAAAGGAAAGCATCTTGTCACAATCTTTCATAATGAACAAAATTTGTACACCGTTCTAAGAATTCGCGTGGAAGAAACGAATGAGAATTATGAAGATAAAGAAGCTGTTATTACCGGCTATTTTCCAAAAGTTCATGAACAGGAAACGTACATATTTTATGGAGAGTTAAAGGACCATCCGAAATTTGGTCAACAATTTCATGCAACGCATTTTCGAAAGGATATACCCCAAACGAAACAAGGGGTAGTGAGCTATTTATCAAGTGAGCTTTTTAAAGGAGTCGGAAAGAAAACCGCTGAAAAAATTGTTGAAGTTTTAGGGGAAAATGCCATTTCTAAAATTATGCAACAACCTTCTTTACTTGATGAAATACCGAAGCTCCCCCCGGATAAGGCAAAGGAAATTTATGATACCCTTATGGAGCATCAAGGGCTAGAACAGGCGATGGTTGCTTTAAATCAATATGGATTTGGTCCGCAAATTTCTATGCGGATTTATCAGGCGTATAAGGACCAGACGGTAGAAGTTGTTCAGTCGAATCCTTATAAGCTTGTTGAAGATATCCAAGGTATTGGATTTACCAGAGCAGATGATCTTGGGTTTCAACTTGGAATTTCCGGTCATCACCCTGACCGAATAAAAGCGGCCTGCTTATATACGCTTGAGGTTGAGTGTATGCAAAATGGTCATGTATACATGGAAACAGAGTTATTACTCGATAAGGTAAAGACATTATTAGAAGAAAACAAACGTGATGAAATTGACTTTTCACCTA
This sequence comes from Robertmurraya sp., assembly GCF_036676585.1. NCBI lineage: Bacteria > Bacillati > Bacillota > Bacilli > Caryophanales > Bacillaceae > Robertmurraya > Robertmurraya sp. Next base: position 118,612 of record NZ_JAKFCQ010000165.1, on the reverse strand, counting down.
TTGGAGCAGAAGTAGTCAAGCTTGAAGAAGAAGGGAAGATCATCGTTGAAGAAATGAGGGTGTATTTACCTTCCCTATTTTTCTCCGAAAAAGGACTTGTTACAAGCATTAAAAAAATCGTCTCTCAAACACAGTATGAAAATCAGTTTCCGGATTCTGAATTTTTACTCGCCCTTGGAAATCTAGAGGAACGATTAGGGGTTCAGTATGCGCCGACACAAAAGGATGCAATTCAGACGGCTTTAATGTCCCCTATGCTTATCTTAACAGGTGGGCCAGGTACAGGGAAAACAACGGTTATTAAAGGGATTGTTGAGCTATATGCTGAATTGCATGGCTGCTCTTTAGATCCAAATGATTATAAAGGAGACGAGCCCTTTCCATTTATATTAGCAGCGCCAACTGGTCGTGCAGCAAAACGAATGACAGAATCTACAGGACTTCCTGCGGTTACCATTCACAGGCTTTTAGGATGGAATGGGGTTGAAGGGTTTAGCAGAAATGAAGACAACCCCTTAGAAGGGAAAATTTTGATTGTAGATGAGACGTCCATGCTTGACACATGGCTTGCTAATCAGCTTTTTAAAGCTTTGCCTGAATCCATTCAAGTCATATTGGTTGGGGATGAGGATCAATTACCTTCTGTAGGTCCGGGGCAAGTACTAAAGGATCTCCTAGAATGTGGCGTTCTTCCCGTCGTTAGGCTCACAGATATTTATCGCCAAGCGGAAGGATCCTCTATTATTGAGCTTGCTCATGAAATTAAATCTGGGCGTTTACCGGTCAATATAAGTATGCAACAAAAGGACCGCTCCTTTTTTAGATGTAACGCAAACCAAATTGCGGATGTAGTTGAGAAGGTCGTCCGAAATGCAAAAAGTAAAGGTTATACAGCAAAAGATATACAGGTTCTTGCACCAATGTATAAAGGACCTGCTGGAATCGATCGCTTGAACACGTTAATGCAAACAATATTTAATCCCAACCCTGATGGGACGAGGAAAGAAATAAAGTACGGTGATGTGACTTATCGTGTCGGTGATAAAGTGTTACAGCTTGTGAATCAGCCGGAAAATAATGTGTTTAATGGCGATATAGGTGAAATTGTATCCATCTTCTATGCAAAAGAAAATACGGAAAAAGAGGATATGATCGTTGTATCCTTTGAGGGTGCGGAAGCTACATATACCAGACAAGACCTTCAGCAAATAACCCATTCCTATTGCTGCTCTGTTCATAAGTCTCAAGGGAGTGAATTTCCTATTGTAATCCTCCCTGTAGTAAGAAGCTATTATCGAATGCTGCGAAGAAATCTTTTGTATACAGCGATTACAAGAAGTAAACAGTTTTTGATCCTTTGTGGAGAAGAAGAGGCTTTAAGAGTCGGTATTTCAAGATCGGATGAACAAGAAAGATTGACCACCTTACGAACGAAATTGGAAAAAGCTATTGCCAGCAAAAACGAGAGCAACGAAAAGGGTACGTTACAAAATGCGGAGGTGCACTTGCTGTCTGTAGATCCCATGATTGGCATGGAAGGAATCACTCCATATAGCTTTATGGGAAGTTAATTACGCATATCATTTGGAAATCGTTTCACGTAATGATTTTTAGCTTCGTTGTGAACAATAGTAATGTTCGAAAGAGGTGGTATCTTGCGGACATTTACATTGCTAAAGGGAGTTAATGTGTACGAGAAAGAAAGCGGGTCAAAGGTTGGTGAAGTCAATGATCTCATCATTTCTGCGACTAGTGATTCGGTTCAATCCTTTCTAGTAAAGCAAGGAACGCTTGTAAAAAGGACCGCGCTGCTGGATATTCAAGACGTCACTTCCTTTGGCTCAGATGGAGTAATGATTGAAAACCGAACTTTGCTAAGACCAATCAAAAGGGGCAGTGATTCTTCCGTTGCATTCTGTCGAGGTCTGTCCGGGAACATGCTATTATCTAGTGAAGGAGAGCAACTCGGGTTGATTGAGGATGTATATTTTATGGAAGAATTGGGCACAATCGTAGGGTATCAATGTTCGGATGGCTTTTTTTCAGACATCATAGAAGGAAAGCGTGTCATCAAAACGGATGAACCCCTCCAGTATGGAAAAGACGCCATCATCGTGAACGTAAAAAAATCTTAAGAGGACATGCCTTAAGATATACCTATACGTGAGGTGTCTACGATGTTAAAATGCCCTAACTGCCAAAGCAAAGATATCGGGAAAATTGGAATTAACCAATACTATTGTTGGAACTGCTTCATTGAACTAACTTTAGCAAAAGGAATCATTAATACTCACCAAGTTGAGGAAGACGGTACATTAAGCTCATTAGACGATCTTTTTGGAGAAGATGAACGCCGATATAGCTCATAAATCTAATTCGAGGTGAGATAAATGAATCGAATGGTAACTTCTGCAATTGCAATTGGAGCAGGTGTTGTTGCATATAATTACGCTCGCAAAAACAAAATGATGTCAGGGCGTGGAATGAGAAAAATGCAGCGTAGAATTTCGAAAATGTTTTAATACCAAGAATAGTCCCTGTAAAAAGGGGCTTTTCTTTTTGTATATTTCTTACTGTTCCACTTTAAACTATAGACAAGGAGTGGATACAATGGACATTCGATTAAAATGGTATTACCGGCTTGGCTTTTTGCTTTTGTTATTCATTGTATTATTTGTTTTTCTGAAACTACAGCCCATCTGGTTGCCCATTTTTAAAATCACAATGATCGTCGTACTCCCATTTATCATCGCAGCATTTATTTCTTATTTACTACATCCCGTCGTGGAGACTCTTCATGAAAATTATTTACCCAGATGGTTAGCCGTTTTAATTATTTATACACTGTTTTTTGGAAGTATAAGTGTGGCACTGTATAATGGTGTTCCTGCAGTTATACACCAACTTCGAGATTTGACTGAAAACGCACCAAGCTTTGCCAACCAATACAGAGAGTGGATCCATGACATTCAGGATAAAACCTCTACTTGGCCTGAAGCCTTTCAAGAAAGGATAGATAGCAGTATTGTGGCCGTTGAAAGAATGCTTGATAACGCTCTAACAAGAGCCGTTAATTTTGGGATGGGAATCATCAATTCAGCCCTGCTTTTTGCTATCATCCCTTTTATCGCTTTTTACATGTTAAAAGATTATGAAAAAATAAAAAAGGCTGTATGGTATATTACACCGAGTAAATGGCGGAGTGGGGGAACTCTGTTTTTAAGAGATGTGGATAAATCACTAGGCAGTTATATTAGGGGACAGCTTTTAGTATGCGTGTTGATTGGTACGATTTCAGCTTTATCCTTCTGGTTCATCGACTTACGGTACCCGCTGTTGCTTGGATTAATTGTTGGGATAACAAATATTATCCCATATTTCGGACCTGTTATCGGTGCTGTGCCAGCTGTAATCATCGCTGCTACAATTAGTGTAAAAATGATCCTATTCGTAGTGATTATCATCGCTCTACTCCAATTTTTAGAGGGAAATATATTATCTCCCTTTATTGTTGGAAAGAGCTTGCATATGCATCCTTTAGTGATTATGTTCGCTCTTTTAGCAGGTGGAGAAATAGGTGGAATACTAGGACTGATCTTAGCTGTACCAATCATGGCCATTTTAAAGGTGAGCCTTCTACATGCAAAGCAGCACTTTTCAAAAGATGTATCCGATAATCAATTGATGTGACAACGTTGACAAATATAAAAACATATCAGTATAATTCGTACTATAAAGTTCAAAATACACGAAAACATGTTGAAGGAACAAGTATGTGATAGACCGTCTGTAGAGAGGAATTTCCTTGGCTGAAAGAAATTCTAGACGAAGGATGACAGAAAGCTATTCCGGAGTGCAGCTAATTCCTGCCGTTAACCTGCGTTAAAGGTCTTTGAGAGATGAGTGCTTTTTTGCATTCATAATCAGGGTGGTACCGCGAGCAAGCTCCTCGTCCCTGTTTTGGGATGAAGGGCTTTTTTTGTTGGAAAAAATGTTGGAGGGAAAATAAATGAAGAAACTTACAGGCTCAGAAATTCGTAAAATGTATTTAGACTTTTTTAAAGAAAAAGGACATGCAGTGGAACCAAGTGCTCCCCTCGTTCCTCATGATGATCCATCTTTGCTTTGGATTAACAGTGGGGTAGCGACGTTAAAAAAGTATTTTGATGGACGAGTGATTCCAGACAATCCAAGAATTACAAATGCACAGAAATCTATTCGTACGAACGATATTGAAAACGTTGGGAAAACAGCAAGACATCATACGTTTTTTGAGATGCTTGGGAATTTCTCTATCGGAGAATACTTCAAAGTTGAAGCCATCCATTGGGCATGGGAGTTTTTGACTGATGAAAAATGGGTAGGGTTTGAAAAGGAAAAGCTTTCCGTTACGATTCATCCAGAAGATGACGAGGCGTTTGAAATTTGGAGCAAAGAAATTGGTGTGCCGGAAGAGCGAATTATTCGCTTAGAAGGGAACTTCTGGGATATCGGGGAAGGACCTAGTGGACCAAATACGGAAATTTTCTATGATCGTGGACCTGAATATGGAAATGATGAAAGTGATCCGGAGTTGTATCCTGGAGGAGAGAATGACAGATATTTAGAGGTTTGGAACTTAGTTTTCTCAGAATTTAATCATAATCCGGATGGTACATATACTCCACTACCAAAGAAAAATATTGATACAGGAATGGGACTTGAAAGAATGGCTTCGGTTGTTCAAAATGTTCCTACTAATTTTGATACTGATTTATTTATGCCAATTATTCGCGCAACAGAAGAGATCTCTGGGGCAAAGTATGGAAATGGTAAAGAGTCTGATGTAGCATTTAAAGTCATTGCTGACCATATCCGTACCGTGGCATTTGCTATTGGTGACGGCGCACTTCCTTCCAATGAGGGTCGAGGGTATGTGTTAAGAAGATTGCTTCGTAGAGCCGTACGTTTTGCCAAGCAAATTAACATCAACCGTCCATTCATGTTTGAACTGGTTCCCGTTGTAGGGGAAATCATGGTTGATTTTTACCCAGAAGTAAAGAATAAGACCGACTTTATCCAAAAGGTCATAAAGAATGAAGAAGAAAGATTCCATGAGACTCTTAATGAGGGGCTTCAAATTCTCTCAGCGGTTATCAAAAAAGAAAAGGAAGCTGGAAGTGATACGATTCAGGGCGCAGACGTTTTCCGTCTTTATGACACATACGGTTTCCCAGTCGAATTAACAGAGGAGTATGGTGAAGAAGAGGGAATGAAGGTTGACCACGCTGGTTTTGAGAGCGAAATGGAGCTTCAGCGTGAGCGTGCACGTAAAGCAAGACAAGATGTAGACTCTATGCAGGTTCAAGGTGGAGAACTTGGTGAGATTAAAGTAGAAAGTAAGTTTGTTGGTTACGATCAGTTACAGGTTGAATCAAAGGTTCTTGCTATCGTACAAAATGGTGTAAAAATCGACAAGGCAAGTGAAGGAGAAGAAATCCAATTAATACTCGATGTCACTCCATTCTACGCTGAGAGCGGTGGGCAAATTGCTGACCTTGGTACACTATTTAGCGATGGTGTAAAAGCGGCGGTAAAAGATGTGCAAAAGGCACCAAACGGACAAAACCTTCACCGTGTACTGATTGAATCTGGTGAATTGCAAGTTAATGACCAGGTAGTTGCGGTTGTTGATGAGAACAATAGAGGGAAAATTATTAAGAACCATACGGCAACCCATTTATTACATCAAGCATTAAAAGATGTTCTTGGAACACATGTAAACCAAGCCGGTTCTCTAGTAGAACAAGATAGACTTCGTTTTGACTTCTCTCATTTTGGACAAGTAAAACCAGAGGAATTAGAAGAAATAGAGAAGATTGTAAACGAAAAAATTTGGCAGTCTCTATCTGTTCAAACAGACTATAAGGCAATTGCTGAAGCAAAAGCGATGGGAGCTATGGCGCTATTTGGTGAAAAATATGGTGATATCGTACGTGTGGTTCAAGTCGGAGATTATAGTTTAGAACTTTGTGGTGGTTGTCACGTTCCTAATACATCAGTCATTGGTCTCTTTAAAATCATATCTGAAAGTGGTATTGGAGCAGGAACTCGTCGTATAGAAGCGGTGACGGGGGAAGGTGCATTTAAGCAAATGCATAGCCAAATCCAGATTTTAAAAGACGTGGCAGGAAAGTTAAAAACGAACCTAAAAGATGTACCATCTAGAATCGATGCACTGTTAAGTGAACAAAAACAGCTTCAAAAAGAAAATGAGTCTTTAACAGCTAAGCTAGGGAATATTGAAGCAGGTAATTTGGTTAATAATGTGAAAGAAGTGAATGGAGTTCAAGTTTTGGCTGTTCGAATTCAAGGTGCTGATATGAACGGACTTAGAAACATGGTGGATGATTTGAAGCAAAAGCTTGGATCTGCAGTAATCGTACTTGGAAGTGTAAACGAAGAAAAGGTAAACTTAATTGCCGGTGTAACAAAAGACTTAATTGAAAAAGGCTATCATGCCGGTAAAATTATTAAAGAAGTTGCTACTATTTGCGGAGGTAGCGGTGGTGGACGTCCAGATATGGCCCAAGCAGGAGGAAAAGATGCTGGAAAGCTGGATTCCGCACTAAGTTTTGTAGAAGAATGGGTCAAATCCGTTTGATATTCAAGAAAAGTAGTGTAAAATGAAGGAGATTAGACTACTAAATATTTCTTCCATTGGATAGATTTGATGATAGATACTTCTATAAGAGCGGAAGTTAGCCAGCGATTACTAGATAAAGCGAGGTGCAAGAGAATGAGTACATTTGATAAAACAATGAGGTTTAATTTTCCAGAAGAGCCAATCGAACATGACGTGAAGGAAGTCCTTTTTCAAGTACATGAAGCTCTTCAAGAAAAAGGATATCATCCGATTAATCAAATTGTAGGTTACCTGCTTTCTGGAGATCCTGCTTATATTCCTCGTCATCGTGATGCTCGTAACATTATTCGAAAGCTTGAACGAGATGAAATTATTGAAGAGCTTGTCAAAAGCTATTTAAAAACACAACGAGAGGGCTCTTAACGTATGCGAATTCTCGGTCTTGACGTCGGCAGTAAAACGGTCGGCGTTGCGCTCAGCGATGAATTTGGCTGGACAGCGCAAGGATTAGAAACAATAAAAATTAATGAAGATGAAAGAATGTTTGGTTTTGACCAGATTGGTCAAATAATAGAAAAGTATGAAGTAGGAAAAATAGTAGTAGGGCTGCCTAAAAACATGAATGGTACCATTGGACCTAGAGGGGAAGCGAGTCAATTTTACGCTAGTGAGCTAGAAAAGAGGTTTTCCTTGCCTGTATTCCTATGGGACGAGCGTCTAACTACGGTTGCTGCGGAACGTGTCTTACTAGAAGCGGATGTTAGTAGGAAAAAACGTAAAAAAGTAATCGACAAAATGGCAGCAGCTATGATCTTACAAGGCTTTTTAGATAGTCAAAAATAACTTGAGGTGATTTTTCAATGCAACATGGAGAAAACAATATTACAGTAATTGATGAGGATGGTAACGAGCAACTTTGTGAGGTGCTTTTTACATTCGATTCTGATGAATTTGGTAAGTCTTATGTTCTTTATTATCCAATTGGTGCAGATGAAAACGATGATGAAGAAATTGAAATTCATGCATCTGCTTTCGTTCCAACCGAAGATAATAATGATGGTGAGTTAATGCCTATCGAGACAGACGAAGAGTGGGACCTAATCGAAGAAATGTTAAATACATTCCTAGAAGAGCAAGACGAAGAATAGAACGATAAAAAGCGGATAGCATAGGCTATCCGCCTTTTTTTTGCAATTTTTTACTTCTATTGTCGAAAAATATAGTATAATGATTCGAGAATAGTTATAAGGGAATAGTAAGAATGAGCCCTGTGAATTGGAGGGGAAACTTTGTCAACGGAAGAGAAGCAAAAGAAAGAGAATACAGGTAACAAGACTGATAAAAAAGCAATCATCCGAGAAAAGATGATTGAGAGGGAAGGCGAGGCAAGAGTCGTAAGGAAAATTGTCTTTACCATTTCAATCATCTTATTTCTACTGGTAGCAATTACGGCTGGTGGCGGATATTTTTATATTAAATCGGCACTAAAGCCCGTAGATCCAGATAATAAAAAAGAAATGACAGTAGAAATTCCAATTGGTTCTTCAGTTACTGGTATTGCAAACATATTAGAGGAACATGGGATTATTAAAGATGCACGTGTATTCAAGTACTTTGTTAAGTTTAAGAACGAGTCAGGGTTTATGGCTGGTAACTATGAACTCTCACCTTCTATGACCTTGCCAAGTATCATTGAAAGCTTAAAAACAGGTAAAGTGGAGCAAGAAGTGGTGTTTCAAATTACCATCCCTGAAGGAAAACAGCTAAAAGAAATTGCAAAAATCATCGCAGAAAAAACAAATCATACAGAAGAAGATGTATTTACAAAATTAAATGACCGTGAATTCATACAAGCACTTATGAATAAATACCCTGATTTATTAACAGAGGAAATTCTCGTGGAAAATGTTAAATACCCATTAGAAGGCTATTTGTTCCCTGCAACATATCCTTTCTATAAAGAAGACACAAAAATAGAAGAAATTATTATGGCCATGCTAGATCAGACAAAAAAGGTAATTAGTGAGTATGAGGGTGATATGGCTGAGAGGCAATATACTGCTCACCAACTATTAACCTTTGCCTCATTGGTAGAAGAGGAAGCAACTGAGAAACTTGAGCGTGACCAAATTGCCAGTGTCTTTTATAATCGTATAGATACGGGGATGCCGTTACAAACAGATCCTACCGTTTTATATGCACATGGAGAACATAAGGACAAGGTGTTGTATAAGGATTTGGAAATTGATGATCCATACAATACTTACAAATACCAAGGCTTAACACCAGGTCCAATAGCTAATGCAGGTGCTGTATCAATTGAAGCTGTTTTACATCCTGCCGAGACAGACTTTCTATACTTTTTAGCAACGGCATCTGGTGATGTATTATTCTCGAAAACTCTCGAGGAGCATAATGCAAAAAAGGCCGAGCACATCAATTAATCTGCTTCAAGGAGAAATGTTCGCATTTCTCCTTCTATTATGATAAAATAGTTCAAGTGTTTTTAAATAGCGTCAACCACAGAAGACCATATTTAGCCGTGCTGAATCCCTGTGAATTGCTGTGAACGCTATTTTTTCATGTCTAAACAAAAGAGGTGACGCAGCTTGGAAACGGAAAAGCTGCATTCTTATATAGAAGAGCTCATTCTAAATAGAACAGATCTACTAGAAGAAATGGAGCAATACGCGAAAGCTCATCATGTTCCCATTATGGAACTGTCAGGAATCGAAACGATTCTTCAAATACTGAGAATAGCTCAACCGAAAAAGATTCTAGAGGTGGGTACAGCTATTGGATATTCTGCCTTACGAATGGCCACTGTTCTTCCTGAAACGAACATCGTCACAATTGAACGGGACAGTGAGCGCTATACGGTCGCGGAGGAATTTATTAAACGTGCAAACAAAGAACACCAAATATCGATCATCAAGGGTGATGCGCTAGAAGTAGAGTCACTTATAGAAAAATTTGGTTCTTTTGATGCGATTTTCATAGATGCAGCCAAAGGGCAGTACAAGAAGTTCTTTGAAATATATTCAAAGTATTTAGCAGACAAAGGAATAATCATAACCGACAACGTCCTGTTTAAAGGACTCGTCTGTGAGGATACAATTGAGAGTAAAAGAGTAAGAAGCATGGTTACAAAAATAAAAGATTTTAACAAATGGCTAATGGAACATGCAGAATACGATTCGGTCATTATTCCTGTTGGCGATGGAGTAGCAATTAGTAAAAAGAGGTGAAGAGAAAATGAAAAAACCAGAACTATTAGTCACACCAAAAACGATTGAAGATATAGAAGCATTATGTAAAGTTGGAGCGGACGCTTTTGTGATCGGAGAGGAACGCTTTGGTCTTCGTTTGGCTGGAGAATTTTCAAGTGAAGATGTAAAGAAGGCTGTAGAAATTGCCCATTCTTTTCAGAAAAAAGTGTATGTAGCGATGAATGCAATCTTCCACAATGAAAGCATTGACGCTTTATATGACTATGTAAGGTTTGTAAAAGAAGCAAACGTAGATGCAATCATTTTCGGTGATCCAGCGGTTTTAATGGTAGCGAAAGAGGCTGCACCTGATATGCCTCTTCATTGGAACACAGAAACAACTGCAACGAACTGGTATACATGTAACTATTGGGGTAGAAAAGGGGCTAAACGTGCGATCCTTGCTAGAGAAATCAATATGGATGCGATTGTCGAAATGAAAGAGCATGCTGAAGTGGAGATTGAGGTACAAGTTCACGGGATGACAGCCATGTTCCAGTCCAAGCGTTCACTATTAGGGAACTATTATGAGTATCAAGGAAAAGCACTAGTGGTTGAAAATCGTGCCCAAAATGCGAACATGTTCCTTCATGATAAGGAAAGAGAAAACAAATATCCGATTTTTGAAGATGCGAACGGAACACATATTATGAGTCCGAATGATATGTGTATGATAGATGAGCTAACAGAGCTAATTGAAGCAGAAGTTGATTCTCTAAAGATTGATGGTGTACTACAAACATCAGAATACATTCAGAAAGTAACAGAATTATATCGAAAAGCAATTGATCTATGTGTCGAAGATCTTGATCAGTACGAAGAAGTAAAGGACGACTTATTACAGGAAGTTGAAAAGATTCAGCCAAAGAATCGTCCATTAGATACTGGATTTTTCTTCAAAGAGACCGTTTATTAATAAAACATGTGTTAAGGAGGGAAAAAGATGTCTATCGTACTAAACGATAAAATTTCACAGATTGTGAATGGAAAGCGAGTAATTGTAAAAAAACCAGAATTACTTGCTCCTGCTGGAAATCTAGAGAAATTAAAAATTGCTGTCCAATACGGGGCAGATGCTGTATTTATCGGTGGACAAGAATACGGACTTCGCTCAAACGCAGGGAACTTTACTTTTGATGAAATGAAAGAGGGAGTAGAGTTTGCTAAGAAATATGGTGCGAAGATTTATGTAACAACAAATATTTTTGCTCATAATGAAAATATAGATGGATTAGAAGAATATATTCTTGGTTTAAAAGGAGCTGGGATTGCAGGTATTATTGTTGCTGATCCTCTTATCATTGAAACATGCCGTCGATTAGCTCCTGAAATTGAAGTGCATTTAAGTACACAACAGTCTTTATCCAATTGGAAAGCTGTCCAATTCTGGAAGGAAGAAGGATTAGAACGTGTGGTACTTGCACGTGAAACTAGTGCGGAAGAAATTAGAGAAATGAAAGAGAAAGTCGATATCGAAATTGAAACATTCATCCATGGTGCAATGTGTATCGCATACTCTGGACGCTGTACATTAAGTAATCATATGACAGCTCGAGACTCAAACCGTGGTGGATGCTGTCAGTCTTGCCGCTGGGATTATGACCTGTATTCGCTTGATCAACAAGATGAAGTAGCTCAATTTAGCGAAGGTGATGCACCGTTTGCGATGAGCCCTAAGGATCTTAAGTTAATTGAGTCCATTCCTCAAATGATTGAGCTTGGTATTGATAGTTTGAAAATCGAAGGTCGTATGAAGTCCATTCACTATGTGGCAACAGTTGTTAGTGTGTACCGTAAAGTAATTGATGCTTATTGTGCGGACCCTGAGAACTTTGTTATTCAAAAAGAATGGTTAGAAGAACTTGATAAATGTGCAAACCGTGACACGGCTCCTGCTTTCTTTGAAGGAGTTCCTGGGTATAAAGAGCAGATGTTTGGAAATCATAGCAAAAAGACAACTTTTGACTTTGCTGGATTGGTGTTAGACTATGATGCTGAAAATCAAATGGTAACACTTCAGCAGCGAAACTACTTTAAACCTGGTCAAGAAGTAGAGTTTTTTGGACCTGAAATTGAGAACTTTACAACTGTTGTTGAAAAAATTTGGGATGAGGATGGCAATGAGCTAGATACAGCAAGGCATCCAATGCAAATCGTAAAGTTCAAATTAGACAAGCCGGTTTACCCAAACAACATGATGCGGAAGGAGATTTAAACTAGCATGAAGCGCAAACCCGTTGTTATTGGTGTAGCCGGTGGCTCCGGCTCCGGGAAAACGAGCGTAACAAAGTCGATTTACGAGTCGTTTAAAGGGCATTCAATTTTAATGCTCGAGCAAGATTTTTATTATAAAGACCAATCGCATTTGCCTTTTGAGGAGCGTCTAAAGACGAATTATGACCACCCACTAGCATTTGACAATGATTTACTAATTGAGCATATTGAAAGTCTTCTCCGCTACGAAGCGATTAATAAGCCTGTGTATGACTACAGTGTTCATACCCGTTCAAGTGATGTCATCCATGTTGAGCCCAAGGATGTAATTATCCTTGAAGGGATCCTCGTATTAGAAGACGAAAGACTTCGTAACTTGATGGATATTAAGTTATACGTAGATACTGATGCGGACCTTCGTATTATTAGACGATTGGTAAGAGATATAAAAGAACGCGAGCGCTCAATGGATTCAGTCATTGACCAGTATGTAAATGTGGTACGGCCAATGCATAATCAATTTATTGAACCAACGAAACGTTATGCAGATATTATTATCCCAGAAGGTGGCCATAATTTTGTCGCAATTGATTTGATGGTCACAAAAATTCAAACAATTCTTGAACAAAAATCATTTTTATGAAACAATAAAAAGCAGTAATGCAAATGTTTCCCAAAATAAGTCCAGTTGGACGTTTCATGCGCGCCCTTTTCATAAGGACGCGCTCCTATGCATTTACCGTAAGATATAACTACATAAGAAGAATACACAATCTATTTGGGGGTTGTGAAACTAGAAGGAGTGAAGGGTTTTGGCTACAGAAAAGGTTTTCCCGATGACTTTAGCTGGTAAAGAAAAATTAGAGCAAGAATTAGAACATTTAAAATCAGTAAAACGTAAAGAAGTCGTAGAGCGTATTAAAATTGCTCGTAGCTTCGGAGACTTATCTGAGAACTCAGAGTATGACTCGGCTAAAGAAGAACAAGCATTTGTTGAAGGTCGTATTACAACGATTGAAAATATGATAAGAAACGCAAAGATTATTAAAGAGGATGAACTTGCTACCGATGCGGTTGCTTTAGGTCGTTCTGTTACGTTTATTGAGCTTCCTGGAGGCGACGAGGAAACGTATTCAATCGTAGGAAGTGCAGAAGCAGATCCATTTGAAGGCAAAATCTCTAATGATTCTCCAATTGCCAAAAGCTTGATGGGTAAGAAGGTTGGAGACGAAGTAACGGTTCAAACGCCTGGTGGAGAAATGAATGTACGTATTACAAATATTAAGTAAATTGGTTTGAAATAAGAAAACCTCGTCAACACTTTTGACGAGGTGTTTTTTATTATGTGGAGAAAACGGGCAGTGGTATGGTTAATTATTTGTATAATAGCAATTAGTCTCTTAATAGGAAGGCTTGTTCAAGTGCAGCTCGTTTCAACAGAAAACTTTACAAAACATAACGTTAATCTCCTTGAGGCGAGTGTTGTTCAACGCTCACAACAAATGGTGATTGATAATGGGAGAGGCGGGTTTCTTGATCGCAATGGAGAGTCACTTGTTCACCGTAAGATTCCGGTTCTCATTCTCTTTCCGTTTTTGAAGAATATGGAGTGGGATAGTGAACAGGTCGCAGACATTATCAATGTTCCTGTGGAATCAATTGAATACAGAGTGAAACAAGCGGAAGACCCTTTCGCCTATGGCGATCCGAATCCACTTAAACTAACAGATGCTCAAATGGAGCAAATTAATGCTCTGAAAATACCAGGAGTGTTTGCTGTAGAAAGGAAATATTCACTAAATGAGTATCCAGCTGAACAGCTTATAGGTATTACGGGACAAAATACAGCTGAATTACAAAAACGATATCCTGATAAAGACTTGCTAGAACAGACAGTGATTGGGTTAACCGGATTAGAAAAAAGCTTTGATGAATTTTTGCTTCCTGATGGAAATTCCAAGCTTATCTACCATGTTGATGCAAAGGGTGGACCGCTGTTTGGGATTGATGTGAAATATGTCGAACCAGCCAATCCTTTCTATCCAGTCAATATTAAAACAACGATAGATAAAGATATTCAGGAAATGGCTGAAAATCTAGTTGACCAATATAAAATTAGTAAAGGAGGACTTGTCCTTCTAGACTTAGAGACGAATGCTGTCCTTGCTATGGTATCTAGACCTAACATTAATAAGGAAAAGCCGTTTGAGGATGGTTCAAGTGGTCTGAAGAATATGATGATATCTGAGCAAATTATTGGGTCTGTTTTTAAAACGGTTGTGGCTGGAGCCGCCATTGATTATGAACTAGATGATCCCACTCGAATGTATGATTGTAGTAAAAAAATAAATGGCCAACCAGACTTAGTGTATGAACATGGAATGTTAAACTTTACGGATAGCTTTGCAAGGAGCTGTAACAATACTTTTGGTACGATAGCAAAGGAATTAAAGGATATTGACCCTAATATACTCGAGGAGTATGCAAATAAATTATCTCTCGTAGGTTCTGTTGGATGGAACGGTGATATCTATCATTTCTCTAATTTTAAGCAGCTTCAAGAAGAACAAAAAGGCCGTGTGTTTTTATCAGAGGATGCTAAAAATGATAACAACTTTGTTGCTTTGACAGGAATCGGTCAGCATGAGGTACGTGCAACACCACTGGCTGTTGCCAATATGATGGGGACTATTGCGAAAGGTGGAGTAAGGGAGAGTGTTAGAGTCGTTTCAGAAGTGGAATATAAAAATGGGAACTCACTACTACCATTCGAAAAGCAAGCTCTGCCTGGCGAATCGATTTCTCCTTATACCGCAATGAAGCTTCAAAAATTATTGCGTGAAGTGGTTGTAAATGAAAATGGAACGGGGAGATGGTTTCAAGAACTGCCATATGCCGTTGCTGGGAAGTCAGGAACAGCTGAAACGGGAATCTTTAAAGATGAGAAACAATTGCATAATAAATGGTTTGCTGGTTATTTCCCATACGATAACCCTAAATATGCTCTAGTAACAGTAAATTTAGGGGTTTATGGGGACGAAGGTGGAGTTAACGGATTATTTGCCGATATGGTAAAAAACGTATATAACTTTGATCATAATGAGCCTCTGTCGAAACGTTAATGTATTTGTAACGTGATTGTCCTTTTCGATTTACGGGTTAAATGGTAGAATGTATAGCGAGTTCGCTCTTAAAAGGATGTTCAAAAGAGGTCTAGGAGGTTCGTATGATGCAAGATGATTATCAGCAATCAAGGTTCAATCAAAGGTCGAAGCGTCGTAAAACAAATCTGATTTTAAATGGTCTCATTGGAATAGTATTGGTTTTAATTATTGTTGTTTCCGGGGTTATTTTTTTGGGGAACGATGATAAAGCTACGACAGTAAAAGAGCAAGAACAAAGCGTAGAAGCTTCAAATGAAGCGAATGAAGGAGAAGAGTCCTCGAAGGAAGAGACAGAAGGATCTGACTCAGAAACGGATGAGGAAGATTCGTCTACTGAGTCTTCGTCCTCGAATGAAGAGTCAAGCGAGGAAGCTAGCTCTAATGATAACGAAGAGGCAATTGTGACAGAAGGCGGGGCGGATTCTAATGTAGTCAGAACCATTGTTAACCCAAATTGGGAGCCAATCGGAACGAGCCAAACAGGTGAACACACGAACGTGTATAGTGGTGTGGATTGGGATGAAATGGTTTCTGCCATTGAATATGCCACTGGGCTATCAGAGGATAATATGACGATCAAGTTCCTTGGAAATGATGGTCATAATAAATCAAAAGGAACCGTCTTTTCAAAGGACAGAACCCAAATTTATCGTGTTTCCATTGAGTGGGTTGATGGTCAAGGTTGGAAGCCTACATTAGTGGAAGAGCTAGCGTCGATAGAATAAACAATAGAGAGAGGTCTTTATAAGTGAAAATCGCAATTATTGGTGCAATGGAAGAAGAAGTAGCTTTACTAAGAGAAAAAATCAGCAATCAGGAACAAGAAACTATTGCAGGATGTGAGTTTACAACAGGTAGTATGGATGGTGCGGAGGTAATCCTATTGCGCTCAGGGATAGGGAAAGTAAACGCAGCAATGTCCACAACGATACTATTAGATAGATTTAAACCTGATTATGTTATTAACACAGGTTCAGCAGGAGGCTTTCATCCTGATTTAAATGTAGGAGATGTTGTTATCTCTTCTGAGGTTCGCCATCATGATGTAGACGTTACAGCATTTGGATATGAGTATGGTCAAGTACCACAGCTTCCTGCAGCGTTTGAGGCCAATTCCGGGCTTGTTGAGATAGCAGAGGAAGCTGCAAAGGAAATTGGTAGTGTGCAAGTTGTGAAAGGATTAATCGCAACGGGCGATTCTTTTATGAATGATCCAAAGCGTGTGGATGCTATCCGTGATAAATTTCTTAATTTACAGGCAGTCGAAATGGAAGCAGCTGCTATTGCCCAAGTTTCCTATCAATTTGGGATTCCATTTGTTATCATTCGTTCATTGTCTGATATCGCTGGGAAAGAATCCGATGTTTCATTTGAACAATATTTAGAAAAAGCAGCACTTCATTCAGCTTCTTTGGTTATGAAAATCGTCGAAAAGCTTAAAGGCTGATTGAACAACTTAGAAAAATTGCTATTAATTACATCCTCACTAACACAGCGTTCTATGATAAAGTAGTTTC
Source organism: Robertmurraya sp. (assembly GCF_036676585.1). NCBI lineage: Bacteria > Bacillati > Bacillota > Bacilli > Caryophanales > Bacillaceae > Robertmurraya > Robertmurraya sp. The sequence continues at coordinate 101,823 of NZ_JAKFCQ010000165.1, read as the reverse complement.
ATAGAACAAGAGAAGGTTGCAGGTGAGTATAGTGAAAGATAGCAGCGCAGGAAAAATGCTTGAAGAGAAAATGATTGATTTTAAAAGGTTTGCGGTTGTTTTACTTGCCGTAGGAAGCTTTTTTTACCTAGGTGTTATCATTCCATCAGGTGAAAAAGTGCTAACCGATCTATATATTATGATGTGCTCATCTATGCTGTTTTTAGCGGGTTCTATTTACTTTTTTACTTTATCGAAGCAAATAAAAACAAAGCTTGATGACATAAATGAATAGAAAGATAGCTCTCAGTCTCCCTGAGGGCTATTTTTTTTAGAAAATCTTAAAAAAGGGGTTTACATAATTGGTAATAGTGGATATAATTACCACTGTAAGCAATAATTTCTAAAAAGGAGGTCGAGTGAAATGATTAAATTATCTGTAGCAATTGAAAAGAAGACAACTAAATGTTTCACGCATTCGACCATTAGGAATGAATTGCTTAAGTAAATGTGAAGATAACTTATGCCATTTCAAGCCGCTTGGAGAATGTACTCTTGCGGCTTTTTATATGCCTAAAAGTCGCAGGGGGATCCTTGCGGCTTTTTTGTGTGCAAAAATAAGGAGGTGATAGATATGACCCTGAATATATTATTCTTAACGGTAACGATTAAAAAACGTAACGTGTCAGCTGCTGAATTTGAACGAGCAGAAAAGGCGAAAAAGCAATATGAAGCTACTCGCGATCGTATGCTTTCCATTCAACGATTATTTTAAGGTAAGGTTAATAACAAAACTAAAAAATAAAGAAAGGTGGGAATGAAGATGATTTATTTCATGCAAGATCGTAAGGCAGTTTTATGGGTGGAGAAAGATACCACCTAACGAATTTGTGGTGAGGAGGGGAAATCGATGTTCCTCCGTGTATTGTTGCTATCTCTAGAAATGTATTGCTTAAGAAAATCAAAGAAGAGTTCTTCCCCCGGAGATATCTCTTAGATTTAAGTGACTTAGCGCATTATGAAGGCTTCATAAGTAACAAAATGTTCACATCCTTTCTCCATTTTGCTCTGAAAAATATGTTACATTCGAAGTAACAAAAGGGAGAGAAGGGGTGGTAACATGTTCGCAATCGTTATGGGTTTAATTATATGCGGATCTGTAGGTTGTATAATTGCTGCCGAAGTTTCCGTAGAATAGAAGCTTAAAACACCGACCTCGCTGTCGGTGTTTTTTAATAATCATTTTCTATTTAAATATAATTAAGTGGGACAGACAAATACGACCACCTCTCTTCATAGGTATTAACATGGAGGAAAGTCCTGAAAGTGGGGTGGAATAAATGTCAGGTATATTGACTGCACTTAGCTATTTAGTAAAGGAAATTGTGTTTTTAGTTTCCTATGTTAAAAATAATGCATTTCCACAACCATTATCATCGGCGGATGAAAAGAAATATTTACGATTAATGGCAGATGGTGATGCTCATGCTCGTAATATGCTTATTGAACATAATCTCCGTCTCGTCGCTCATATCGTTAAAAAATTTGAGAATACGGGGGAAGATTCAGAGGATTTAATCTCCATTGGAACAATTGGATTAATTAAAGCCATTGAAAGCTATTCTGAAGGGAAAGGAACAAAGCTTGCTACGTATGCGGCCCGTTGTATAGAAAACGAAATTCTCATGCATTTACGGGCTTTAAAAAAGACAAAAAAAGATGTGTCCCTTCACGATCCAATTGGTCAGGATAAAGAAGGAAACGAGATCTCATTAATCGATGTCTTGAAATCAGAATCTGAGGATGTCATTGAAACCATTCAACTAAATATGGAGCTTGAAAAGGTAAAAGAATTTATAGACGTGCTTGATGACAGGGAAAAGGAAGTAATCGTTGGCCGATTTGGTCTCGATTTAAAAAAGGAAAAAACGCAAAGAGAGATTGCCAAAGAATTAGGCATATCAAGAAGCTATGTTTCAAGAATTGAAAAGAGAGCATTAATGAAGATGTTTCATGAATTTTATCGAGCGGAGAAGGAAAAGCGAAAGCGTGATTCTCAAAGTTAGAAAGTAGTAGGCATAGAGCAATCTATGCCTATTTGTATACACGGAAAGTCCGCACCTGCCTACACCAATATGGACAATGAACATACATTGATTAGTAGGATAAAGTGTAAAGGAGGGTAAAAAATGCCATACGGTTATCCTTATCCATATGCTTATCAAGCACCATATTATGGTGGCGGTGGAGTAGCTTTAGCACTGCTTATCGTTTTGTTCGTACTGTTGCTCATATTCGGTGGTTGGTGGTATTTTACTGGTTATCGATATTAATTTTAGGACCCATCATCAAGGTGGGTCTTTCGGTTTTCGAAACTTTTCGTAGAGTTTTCGGAAAAATAAATTTATAATGAAATAGACAATGATTAGGAGGGGTATGGATGACAAAAGGAAGTACTTATTATGATGTATGGGACCTTGACGTGTTTTTTTCAGGGGGAAGTTCTTCTCAAGCATTTATTAATCACATACATAGCTCAAAAGAAGATGTTGAAAGGTTTCGAAGTAGGGTAACAGACTGGCAGCCATCGAATAAAATAACAGATCAAGAACAAATTGCAGAAATCGTTGAATTCTTTCAAAGAGTTGCGAAAGAGATTCGCCAGGCAGGAGCATTTGTTAGCTGTTTACATGCACAAAATACAAACGATAAGAAAGTAAGCGGACTTCGTGGGCAAGTAACTGAGCTTAGTGCTAGTTTACAAAATGCTCTCACTGTTTTTGATCAAAAATTAACTACTTACGATGATCAAATTTGGGAAGAACTGTTGCAGGTAGAGGCTTTACATCAATTGCAGTTTGTGTTAAATGAAAGACGTATCAATGCATTAGAGAGACTTTCTCAGGAAGAAGAAACAATCATTAATGCATTAAGTATTGATGGCTATCATGGATGGGGGCAATTATATGATACCATCGTTGGTACGATTAAAGTTCCGTTTAAAGAAGGAAACGAAACAAAGGAATTATCAGTTGGGCAGGCAGCCAACAAGTTCTCACATCCTGATCATGTGGTAAGAAAATCCATCTTTGAAGGCTGGGAGGAATCTTGGTCTGAAAAAGCAGAGTATTTGTCGAAAACACTCAATCACCTTGCCGGATTTCGTTTAAACACTTATAAGCTTCGCGGATGGGAAGATGTATTAAAGGAGCCTTTACAAATAAATCGTATGCAGAAGAAAACATTAGATACGATGTGGCAGGTTATTTCCGATGCCAAAGCCCCTTTTGTAACATTTTTAGAGAGAAAAGCGAAGTTACTAGGGAAGGATCGGTTAAGCTGGTATGACTTAGATGCACCCATCGGTCAGGTAGAATCAAAGGTTTCATATGAAGAAGGTGCTGAATTTATTATTGAGCATTTTTCACGCTTTGGAAAAGAAATGACCGGTTTTGCGAAAAAGGCATTTGAACAGAAATGGATTGAAGCTGAAGATCGCCCTGGAAAAGCACCAGGTGGTTTTCATACCTTTTTCCCTGAGAGCAATCAGTCAAGAATATTTATGACGTTCTCAGGAACACCTTCTAATGTTTCAACTCTTGCACATGAATTAGGTCATGGCTTTCATACATATGCGATGAGAGATCAACATTATTTAAATAGAAATTATGCGATGAATGTAGCAGAAACAGCCTCGACCTTTGCAGAGATGATCGTAGCTGATGCTTCTGTCAAACAAGCGAAGAACCCAGAGGAAAAGCTAGCGTTATTAGAGGATAAAATACAGCGTTCAGTAGCATTATTAATGAATATTCACGCTCGCTTTCTATTTGAAACACGCTTCTATGAGGAAAGAAAAAATGGAGTCGTAGGAACAGATCGTTTAAATCAATTAATGAAAGAAGCACAAGAAGAGGCATATGGTGGAGCTCTAGCTGAATACCATCCTTTGTTCTGGGCCTCTAAGCTACATTTCTTTATCACAGGTGTTCCTTTTTATAATTTTCCTTACACATTTGGTTATTTATTCTCTTTAGGAATTTATGCAAAGGCACTAGAAGAAGGGGAAGGCTACGAGGAAAAGTATATTGCTCTGTTAAAGGATACAGCATCTATGACAGTAGAGGAATTAGCTTGGAAGCATTTGAATGTTGATTTAACAAAGCCTGATTTTTGGGAAAAAGCAGTACAACAATGTATAGCAGATGTTGAGGAATTTTTATCGTTAACTTAAATGAGAAAATATAGACACGGGCTTTTTAAGGCTGTGTCTATATTTTTTTTAATTTGAAAGGACTAACCATGAAAAAAGAAAGAATAATAATGAAAAAGAGGAACATCTCAGGAAGTAGGGACGGGAGCAATAGGTAGCTAAAAGTCAATAAGCAGCCAGCAGCTGTAATCGGTAAACCCGTAAAATAGCTTTGATTCTCACTAATATTAAAGCGAGCAAGTCGAAATGCCCCACAGGCGATATAAAAAATCGTAAAGAATGTTCCAGGAAAGTCAAACTCAAATAATATTCCTTGATAAATCAATAGTGCAGGTGCGACACCAAATGATATAATATCACTCATGGAATCTAATTGTTTGCCAAGTTCTGATTCAATATGAAGTTTTCGGGCAACCATTCCATCAAATCGGTCAACGAAAGCGGCAATAAAAATTAATAAAAGGCTCAAATCTAAATTCCCTTTAAGGCTCTCAATCACTGCGAATCCACCGAGAAAGAGATTGATGAAAGTTAATAGATTGGCCGTTTGAATCCTTAATTTTTTGAGCGTTTGATCGAGTACGTTTAATAAAAACAAATATGCCTCACCCCTATATTAAAATGGATAAAAAACATCTTAATTATAAGTAATGATTGGTTATCTTGTTTTATTCGTTTATTGTGTGAGAATTTTCCCATAACGGAGGTCAATCCATTGTTTCAAACTATTTATCGTTTTATGATTGAATTAACCAATGGCAAATGGTCATCATTGCTGTTGAAAAGATTTGCTACATCAAATATGAGTCGTTATGTCGTTCCTCACTTCTCAAGAATCTATCAAATCAATACGGAGGAAATGAAAGGAGATCTCAAGGAATTTTCCACACTTCATGATTTCTTTATACGAAAGTTAAGGAAAGGGAGTAGACCGATTGATCAGGATGTGCAAGCTGTTACTAGTCCAGTGGATGCCGTACTTGAGGAAGTTGGACCTATTTCAGAACAGAAATTGATTGAAGTGAAGGGGAAAACATACTCGATTGCAGAGATGCTAGGGAATAATGAACTTTTACAGAAATACATACATGGTACCTTCATGGTTTTGTACTTAAGCCCGAGTCATTACCATCGTATTCATAGTCCTGTAGCTGGAAGGGTTACAGCCAGTTGGACTCTCGGAAAGAAATCATATCCAGTCAATTCTCTTGGGTTAAAGTATGGGAAAAGTACACTTTCGAAAAATTATCGGACAGTGACTGAAATTCAGCATCAGACGGGTCATATAGCAGTGGTGAAGGTGGGAGCCATGTTCGTGAACTCCATAGAAGTTACACGTGAGAATGAACATTTAGAGAAAGGGCAGGAACTCGCGTATTTTACATTTGGATCAACGGTCGTTTTATTGTTTGAGAAAGACTCCATTCAATCAACTTCAGAAAAATCGCTTCCATTTCCTATTAAAGTGGGGGAAAGAATTGCGTTATTAAAAGAGACATGATATTGTTTTGTGAGCGCAAAGAAAAAAGCCCAATAAAGGGCTTATTAGACAATGATTTTGTGAGTTAATGAACGACGGTGAATTTCTGTCTCAATTAGATAAATAAAATCTTTGCTTAGTTGTAGTTCTCTTGCTTTAAAATACGATTCAACAAGCAAGTCATCCGATAATTTACGCAATGGAAATCACACCTTTCTTTTTTTGAGAATGGTTCTACTGCATAGTGATTCATCATAAAATGTAGGCTATGTAGCTGTACTCCTACTCTATCAAAATTAATAAAACAGAACAACCGTTCTGTTATCCACAAGTTGTGGTGGATAACTTGTGATTAATTTGTTTATAAAAGAGTAATTCCTTTTTATGACAGTGTGAGTTATGTGCATAAAGTTATCCACAGTGTTGAAGGAACGTGAAATTTGTCGAAAAATTTTCATTAATTTAATGAGGTGTAAGAAATGCTTAAAAAGTTTTTGCCAGATCAGCATGTCAAAAGTATTTTTGAAATTACTCCTGAAAGTCTGAAGGAAAAGGGAGTAAAGGCGATCATAACTGATTTAGATAACACTCTTGTCGAATGGGATCGGCCAAATGCAACACCGAACCTTATCAAATGGTTTGAGGAAATGAAAAAACACAATATTATAGTGACCATTGTGTCTAATAATAATGAAGGAAGAGTGAAAGCTTTTTCTGATCCGCTGAAAATTCCTTTTATTTTTCAAGCTCGTAAGCCGATGGCAAGAGCCTTTAAAAAGGCTATGAAGCAAATGGGAACATCTAAGGAAGAAACGGTGGTTATTGGAGACCAGCTACTTACAGATGTTCTGGGTGGTAATCGCAGCGGGTTACACACTATTCTTGTTGTACCTGTAGCCTCAACAGATGGGTTTGTGACAAAGTTTAATCGACTAGTTGAGCGGAGAATACTGAATTGGTTCCGTAAAAAAGGAATGATTGTATGGGAGGATTAAGTTTGAGTGAACAGTTTTCGTGTATAGGCTGTGGGGTAAATATCCAAACAGAGGATAAGGAGGCTTTAGGCTATGCGCCTCCATCTGCGCTTGAAAAGGAAGTTATTATTTGCCAACGCTGCTTTCGTTTAAAACACTATAATGAGATTCAGGATGTTAGTTTAACAGATGACGACTTTCTAAAAATATTGAATGGATTATCCCAGACGGATGCACTTATTGTAAAAATTGTCGATATTTTTGACTTTAACGGTAGCTGGTTACCAGGACTACACCGTTTTGTAGGGAAGAACAAAATCCTGCTAGTTGGAAATAAAGTGGACCTTCTGCCTCATTCTGTTAAACCAAATAAAGTCATTCAATGGATGAAGCGAGAGGCAAAAAAACTGGGTTTGCATCCAGAAGATGTGTTTTTAGTGAGTGCACATAAAGGTCATTTTGTTCGTGAAGTAGCGGAAGCAATCGACGAGTATCGAAATGGCAAGGATGTGTATGTAGTAGGTTGTACAAATGTTGGGAAATCAACATTTATTAACCGTATTCTTAAAGAAGTATCGGGAGAAGGGGATGTAATTACCACTTCTCATTTCCCTGGAACGACTCTTGATATTATTGAGATTCCACTTTCTGACGGTAAGCATCTCATTGATACACCAGGAATTATCAATCATCACCAAATGGCTCATTTTGTAAGTAAACAGGATTTAAAAATTATTACTCCCAAAAAGGAAATAAAGCCAAAAGTCTTTCAATTGAACGAAGGACAAACTTTATTTTTCGGAGGACTTGCACGATTTGATTTTATAAGTGGGGGAAGACAATCATTTGTTTGTCATTTTTCTAATGAAATTAATATTCATCGTACAAAACTTGATCATGCCGATGAGTTATACAAAAAGCATGTGGGTGACATGCTCTCACCTCCAAGAACTGATGAATTAGAGGAATTCCCACCACTCGTTCGCCATGAATTTATGATTAAAGAAGAAAAGACAGATATCGTGTTTTCCGGTCTGGGCTGGATAACGGTAAACGAACCAGGTGTGAAGATTGCAGCGTATGTCCCTAAGGGTGTTCATGCAATGATCAGAAAATCACTTATATAATTTAGCTATTTGAGTAAATCAGCTTGATCAACCTCATGAAGTACTCTAGGCTACAACAAGGGAGAGGAATTTTTTTGAAAAAGCTGTATGCGGTAATAGGGGATCCAATCGCTCATTCTATGTCGCCTGCCATGCACAATGATTTATTTGGCTTTTATGATATAGACGCTCATTATCAAGCGCTTCATGTGAGAAAAGGAGACTTACAGAAAGCGGTCATAGGGTTAAAAGCGGTTCAAATTAGTGGGTTTAATGTGACTGTTCCACATAAGGTCGATATCCTTCCGATGCTTGATCGCTTAGATCCTTTAGCAAAAGCAATCGGTGCAGTTAATACAGTTGTAAATGAGGATGGCGAACTTGTTGGTTACAACACGGATGGCGAAGGGTCAGTAAAAGGAATTATGAATATTATTCCGAATCTTTTCAACCACCGAATTCTCATAGTTGGAGCTGGTGGGGCTGCAAGAGCTATTTATTTTACTTTAGCTTCAATGGGGATTAAAAATATAGATGTTACCAATCGTACGAGTGAAAAAGCAGAAGAATTAATTGCTCAATGTCCATATACAGTTAACTCCAGTGTATTACTACGTGAGGAAGCTGAGAACCTGTTGGATGATTATGATATTATCATACAAACAACATCGATTGGTATGGCACCGGATGTAGAATGCCAACCGCTCTCATTACATAACTTAAAAGAAAATAGTTTTGTAAGTGATATTATATACAACCCACTTGAAACTCTATTTTTGCGTTCTGCAAAAGAAAAAGGGGCTCGTACGCAAAATGGAATTGATATGTTCGTTCTTCAAGGAGCATTAGCATTTAAAAAATGGACTGGAATTTTCCCGGACCAAAAAAGAATGGAAAAATTGGTTTTAAACCGATTAGGAGGATAAGGATGTTAACTGGTAAGCAGAAAAGATTTTTACGTTCGAAAGCACATCATCTCAACCCTATTTTTCAAGTAGGAAAAGGTGGAGTGAACGATAATATGATTAAACAAATCAATGAGGCATTAGAGGTTAGGGAGCTTTTGAAGGTAAGTGTGTTACAGAATTGTGATGAGGACAAGGACGAAGTAGCAGTTAAGTTATCGTCAGGCTGTAAGGCAGAGCTTGTTCAAGTCATTGGATCAACCATTGTTCTATATAAAGAGTCTGAGGAAAATAAACAAATACAGCTTCCTTAACCAGAGGAGGTCCTTATGAGGAAAATTGGAATTTTAGGGGGGACCTTTGATCCGCCCCACAATGGACATCTGCTTATTGCAAACGAGGTATTAGAATTCTTAGGGCTAAATGAAATATGGTTTTTACCTAATTCAAAGCCACCGCATAAATCAACAAGCGGGACGAGCACCATCCATCGAGTGACCATGCTTGAAAAGGCAATAAGTGATCATGCTCATTTTAAAGTTGAAAAGATAGAGTTGGAGCGAAGTGGTCCGTCCTATACGTATGACACGATGAAACTTCTCCAAGAAAAAAATGATGGTACAGAGTTTTATTTTATTATCGGGGCAGATATGGTTGAATATTTACCAAAATGGTACAAGATTGATGATTTAATGAAACTTGTTACGTTTGTCGGAGTGCAAAGACCAGAACACGTATTGCAGACAAGTTATCCGGTTATCTATTTAGATATTCCGGAATTTGCCGTCTCTTCTAGTTTAATAAGAGAAAGAGTAAAGAATGGGAATACTATTCATTATCTTACCCCTGACTCCGTCATACAGTATATAAAGGAGCATCAGTTATATGGATCGAGCGAAAGCGTTAGAGATTGTTAAAGAGCAATTAACCGACCATCGTTATCAGCATACACTAGGGGTAGAAGAAACAGCGTTAAAGCTAGCAAAAAAATATGGAGCAAATGAGAAACAAGCGGAGTTGGCAGCGATCTTTCATGATTATGCTAAGTTTCGTCCAAAGGAAGAGATGAAGCAAATCATCCTTCGTGAAAAAATGCCAGAGGAACTGCTTTCCTATAACAGCGAACTTTGGCATGCTCCAGTAGGCGCCTATTTAGTGGAGAAGGAAGTCGGTATTCATGATCATGAAGTACTAGAGGCAATTCGTTACCACACTTCTGGTAGGCCGCATATGTCATTGCTTGAAAAAATAATTTATGTGGCTGATTACATTGAGCCAGGAAGGCAATTTCCAGGTGTCGATGAGGTCAGAGAGGTAGCGGATAAGAATTTGAATGAAGCATTGTTACTTTCCATTCAAAATTCAATCATTTTCTTAATAAAAAAGAAACGAGCAGTTTTTCCGTTAACGCTCCAAACGTATAACTATTTCATTCATTTAAAGGAGGACTGATTGGATGACCAATCGTCAATTATTAGAAACATCAGTAAAGGCTGCTGATGATAAGCGCGCAGAGGATATTGTAGTATTAAATATGCAGGGCATTTCACTAATCTCTGATTACTTTATTATTTGTCACGGAAACTCTGATAAGCAGGTTCAAGCGATTGCCAGAGAAATGAAGGAAAAGGCAATGGAAAATGGCTATATAGTAAAGAGGATGGAAGGCTTCGACGAGGCTAGATGGATCCTTCTTGATTTAGGGGATGTGGTGGCTCATATATTCCATAAAGACGAAAGAAGTTACTATAACCTCGAGCGATTATGGGGTGATGCACCAATAGAAAATATGGAAAGTGTTCTCACTCAATGACGTATGGGAAATTTGCCTACCTTTATGATGAATTAATGAAGGATGTACCGTATGATGAATGGGTTTCTATCGTAACGGAAAAATGGAGCAAGTACGAGTGTAAGGGAAAAAAACTATTAGATTTAGCCTGTGGTACAGGTGAGTTATCTGTACGCTTTGCGAAAGCTGGATTCGAAGTGACAGGTGTCGATTTATCAGCGGACATGCTTACAGTAGCGCAGATGAAAGCATCGACTAACGGGCTAAAGCTTCCTTTTTATCAACAAAATATGGTTGAACTCGACTTATATGAGAGTTTCGATGTGATCGGGATATTTTGTGACTCCTTAAATTACCTACAGACGGAAGAAGAAGTTATTGAAACGTTTGCAAAAATTTATGACTTACTTGATGAGGATGGATTTTTTATATTTGATGTCCACTCTGTTCATAAAATCATGAATATATTTATGAATCAAACGTTTACCCATGATGAGGAGGATATTTGCTATATTTGGAATTGTTTTCAAGGAGACTATCCTCTTAGTATTGAACATGAGCTTACATTTTTTGTCCAGGATGATGAAAGCGGGAAATATGACCGTTATGATGAGTTTCATAGTCAAAGAACATTCCCGATAGAAGTGTATAAAAATTGGTTAGAAGCAAGTGGCTTATATGTAACAGATATCTTCTCTGATTTTATGGACGATTTATCTTCCGAGGCAGAAAGAATCTTTTTTATCGCTAAAAAGCAGGCATGAGAAAAAGGCTGATTGAAAATAATCAGCCTTTTTTTTATATTATTGCAGGAATCATTATTTCTTTAGAGAATTATTTAAAGGGAACTGTTTTTGTGATTCAATTAGATCCTCTTCGAATTTTGTATGAGTTGCTTGAAATAAGTGCTCAAACACATCTCCAAGCTCTGCATCCAATACTTTAATTCCTTCCCACGTTACTCCGCCCTTAACACAAACTTTTTGCTGTAGGGTTGGAAGTGTATAAAATCCTTTTCGAAGCAATTCCCCAAGCCCTATTAACATTTCACTAGCAAGTGTCGTAGCAGTTGCTTCATCTATTTTTGTTTCTGCTACTGCTGCATTAATAAATCTTTGCGTTAAGTAACTGAAAAATGCTGGTCCACAACTAACGATATCTGAGCCTACTCTTGTAATATCTTCGTTAATGGAGACCGGTGTGGAAATTGCTTCAAACAGCTGAAGTAGCTTATCCTTCCATTCCCCTGTACAGCTATCACCAAACGTTAGTAGAGATACACCTGCTAGTGCTCGATTGGTAATACTTGGTATAGCTCTCGCCACCGAACAGTCTACCACTGATTCAATTTGATTAACACTAATAGGACTAGTGATGGAAACAACACATTTCTCTGGGAGTAAAAATGGTTTAATTTCCATTAATACCTTTTGGATGTCTTTTGGTTTTATGCATAAGAAAATGACATCTGATACTCTTGCTACCCTTTTAGCATCAGAAAGTACGGCGATGTCATTATACACTGCTTTTATATTCATTGCTTTACTAAGCGTTCGATTTGTCACATTCATAAAAGAAGGGGAAATGGCTTTTCCGTCAATAAGTGCCTCAATTAATATCCTCCCCATATTCCCTGTACCAATCACTCCGATTTTCAATGTACTTCCCTCCTTCACAAAGCAAGCATTCTCATATAAAAGTATGTAAATAAATTTGTGAATATGCCAAGAAAGGAGTAACAAGATGATGGACTCTGTAAAGAAGTATAAATGGTTTATTGTTGGGTCTTGTGTTATCGCCATTGGAATGCTAATTTTTGCTCGCGGTCTTGTAAACGACAAAGAAGAGGAAAATGAATGGACGATTCCAAGTGAGGAAGAACACGATCCGGAAGTGTCCGAAGAAAGGCTTGTTCAGGAACCTGATGTTAAGAATTTGGTTGATGTAAAAGGTGCGGTAGAGAATCCTGGTGTTTACGAAGTGATGCTGGATGAAAGGGTAATCGATGTTATTGAAAAGGCAGGAGGATTAAAGGAAGGAGCGGACGAGACAAAAATTAACTTTGCTGGGCGGGTAACAGATGAAATGGTGTTGTACATTCCTTTAATAGGAGAAGAAGGAGAAAATATGATTGTGTCTGCCGGTGCTAGTTCTACCTCTACTAGTCAAGGAGAAGGCAAAATCAATATTAATAAAGCTACTTCTGATGAATTGCAAAATCTCCCTGGGATTGGACCGTCTAAAGCGGAAGCGATTATAGCCTACCGTGAAGATAGCGGGTTATTTCAAACGATTGATGATTTGAAGCTTGTTACTGGGATTGGTGATAAAACATTTGAAAAGCTGCATGATCAGATCATCGTAAAATAATAGCATTGACTAAAATCGACAATTTCCCTTAGACTAGTAGAAAATGAGAAATCTGGAGTGGGGAATATGAGCAACCATCGTTTAACTTGGGATCAATACTTTATGCTAAATGCGCATCTGATAAGTATGAGAAGCACATGTAATCGACTGAATGTAGGTTCGGTATTGGTAAAGAATAATCGAATCATTTCAACTGGCTATAATGGGGGAATTAGTGGAGATGATCACTGCCTTGATGCGGGCTGTTACGTCGTTGATAATCACTGTCTACGCTGTTTGCATGCCGAAGAAAATGCGATCCTTCAGTGTGCACTTGAAGGAGTTTCCACAAAGGGAAGTCAAATCTATGTGACTCATTTTCCTTGTATACATTGTATGAAAAAGATCCTACAAGCGGGTATTACAAAAATTTATTACACGCATGATTATAAAAATCATGAATATTGCTATCATCTTCTTCGCATAAGCAATGTGGAAGCGGTAAAGCTAGAAATGGATATTGAAAATGAGCTTAACAATAAAAACGATAACTCAGGGCGTTTAAGTTGGAATTTTCAAGAATAATATACCTTGATTCAAACACGATCCGGGGGTGATATCTTGCAAGGAAGTTGGATCTATTTTGCAATGACTTCTTTACTTGCTCTGGTTATTGCTTTTCAGACCCATGCTGTTGTCAAGGTCTCACTCTTTTTATTTTTGATCTTATTTTTGTATTATAAGCGGTTCTCAAAAAGAAAAGTTTATATCATCTTGTTGATTGTCCTTGTTTTCTATACGAAGGCAAGGATTGATATAAACAGAAATGAATCTGTTTTTAAAGGGAGTGAGACCCAGTTTACTGTTTCGTTTCAAGATGAAGTAACGCTTAATGGGAGTCTACTAAGTGGTTATGGAAAGGATATAACCGGAGAAAAGTTATTAATTAAATACCGAATGAAGTCCGAAAAGGAAAAGTCCAGTTTTAATGAGGAAAGACTACTTGGATATTCTTGTCAGTTAAAAGGTAGCTTAAAAACAGTGAATGGACAAACAAATCCAAATGCCTTTGATTACCAATCTTACTTAAATCATCAACAAATTCATTGGCAGTTAGTTGTTGATCAATGGGGGGATTGTAACGAACATGATGGACCTATTCTTCTTGTAAAAAAGCAAAGGCAAAGGGCAATCGCATTATTGGAATCTTATTTTCCCGAGTCCGTCGCTTCCTTAGGCAGTGCACTGCTGTTTGGAGAGAGACAGATACTCGATCCATCCTTAGAGAAAGCGTATCAAAAACTAGGAATCATCCATTTATTAGCTATTTCTGGAGCAAATGTTGCTCTTTACGTAAGCATCATCCATTATATTGGTGTGCGTTTAGGAGTGACAAGGGAACGCATGATTGTTGTCCTTCTTCTCTACCTACCAATCTTTACTTATCTGTCAGGAGCCTCTCCTCCCGTGTTTCGAGCAGCGATGATGATGTTTCTTTTTTTGTTCCTTCGGCTCGTATCACCACAGTCAAAAATGGCGAGTCTAGATATTTGCAGTATCGTATTCATGGTTTATGCATTTCTTTCACCTTATCTCCTTTTTGATGTTGGGTTTCAGCTGTCCTTTAGTGTGACCTTCTCATTACTTCTTTCCACCAAAGGATTATTAAAGTCTTCTAAATTCCTCTTAATAAAAGCGTCATTTATTTCTCAGCTAAGTTCTCTCCCTATCGTCCTCTATCATTTTTATGAATTTTCTCTGTTGTCATTATTGGCAAACCTCGTTTATATTCCGTTTTTCTCAATCATCATAAACCCTGTTTTTATCACTCTGTTTTTTCTGTTACTCATTTTTGGGGAACCTGTTTCATTTATGATAAAACCAGTGGATTTTGTCATTACCTTAATGAACCGATTCACCGTTTGGTTAGCTTCGTTTCCATACCAAACAGTCACAATTGGCCGGCCTTACATTTGGATGATACTTGTCCTTATATGCTCTATTGTCTATTTACTCTACAAATGGGAGACAGGCAAGACAAGGATAAACCAACTGATATCAATCCTTCCTTTGTTATTTACCCTCACTTTTTCCTACTGCTTGTCACATTATTCTTTCTCAGGACAAATCACGTTTGTTGATGTTGGGCAAGGAGACAGTATCGTTATTCAAAATGGTTTTCATAAAAAAACGTATGTGATTGATACAGGAGGGACTATGTCTTTTTATGAGGAGGAATGGGAAAAGCCAAGAAGTCCTTTTGAAGTTGGAAATGATATTCTCGTCCCCTTTTTAAAAGGAAAAGGGATAAGTACAATTGATAAATTAATAATAACGCATGGTGATATGGATCATATCGGTGGAGCAAAGTCTGTTCTTGAAACAATAAGAGTGAAAGAATTAATCCTTCCTTATGTTTCTAATCGTTCCAACTTGGAAAATGAAATCATTCATTTAGCTAAAGAAAAGAAAACTAACGTCATATTTGTGAAGAACGGAATGAGTTGGAATGAAAATGGATCCTCCTTTAAAATTGTTAATCCAATTATTGAACAAGAGGATAGAAACGATAATTCAGTCGTTATTCATGTGAAATTAGGAGGGGTATTCTGGTTGTTTACAGGAGATTTAGGCGAACAAGGAGAAGAAAGACTATTGAGAGAGTATCCTACCTTACCGGTGGATGTTTTAAAAATAGGTCATCATGGCAGCAAAAGCTCTACATCTGCTACTCTTCTTCAGGCCTATCAGCCGAAAGTTGCGGTGATATCTGTTGGGAAGACCAACCGATTTGGGCATCCACATCAAGAAGTTTTGGATCGGTTAAAGGAAAGAAATATAAAAATTTTCCGTACTGATACAGATGGTGCAATTAGTTACACTTTTCAGAATGGGATAGGAACCTTTTCTAAACATATCCCATATGATGTAACAAACCCATAAAAAAGAGACTGCAGTAGCAGTCTCCTTATGTTTTATGTAGCAGAACTTTAAGCCCCTACGAGTTTAATGACAGTTGCAATGATAAATAAAGTTGCAAAAAAACCGAAGGAAACGATGAACCCTACACCAGAATCAACAGCGTCATTACGTTTACTTTGCACATTTTTCTCAAATTCGTTCACAACTACCCCTCCTAATCAATCTTAGTATAAGCGATTTCATAAAAAAAATCTACCGATCCTCTTGTTTCTTTTCCTTGCTTGTCAGTGATTGTCACAAATACTTTTTAGATGTACGGTAACAATAAGGTATACAACGGGGGTTATCGCTGTATAAGGAGTATCCTAGGCCTCTTTTTTCAGCGTTTCTATAGATGGGAATTGGTCAGGAGATTGATCAATTCCCTTTAAAATGCTTGTCAAATCCTTGATCCTTCATTAGGATAAATAAGTAACCTATTTTCCTGAACGGAGCGAGGAAAAGTGATTTTTGATTTATGGAAGCAAATTAAGAGGAAAGAATTTTCTCCAATTTACGTTTTGTATGGAACAGAATCGTTTTTAATAAATGAAACAAAGCAGCTTTTTATACAAAATGTTTTGGGTGAAGATGAAAGTGATTTTAATCTATCCACCTATGATTTAGAAGAAATACCGATTGAAGTAGCATTAGAGGATGCCGAAACAATCCCATTCTTAGGGGATAAAAGGCTGATATTTTTAAATAACCCAGGTTTCTTAACTGCTGAAAAAACGAAGGACAAAGTGGAACATCAGCTAGGAAGACTAGAACAATACATGAAAGAGCCCTCCCCTTATTCGATTGTTGTGATGGTAGCGCCATATGAAAAGCTGGACGAACGAAAAAAGCTTACAAAGGAATTAAAGAGAACAGCTGTAGTGGCTGAAGCAAAGAAACTTGGGGAACACGAACTAAAGAATTGGATTGTCCAAAGAGCAAAGACAAATGGAACAAGCATAGATGATGAGGCAGTTGAGCGGATGCTTGCATTAGCTGGGACCAATCTATTTTTATTAACCTCAGAGGTGGACAAGCTTAGCTTATATTGCAATGAAACAAAACAAATTGATGCCGAAACAGTAGAAAAGCTCGTGTCACGCTCACTTGAACAAAATATTTTTACACTCGTTGATAAAGTGGTGCATCGAAAAGTAGACGAGGCATTACGTATTTATTATGATTTGTTAAGGCAAAACGAAGAACCACTAAAAATATTAGCGATTATTGCAGGTCAGTTCCGGTTGATTTACCAGGTAAAGGAATTAGCAAGACGTGGATACGGTCAACAGCAAATGGGAGGGTATTTGAAAGTACATCCATTCCGCGTGAAACTAGCTGCAGGTCAAGCGATGCAATTTAGTGATGAAGAACTGACGAAAATTATGAAAATGTTAGCAGACGCTGATTATCAAGCGAAGACAGGTGGAATGAACAAGGAGCTTCTTATTGAAATGTTCTTATTTCATTTACATTCTAGTTCATAAATCAAAAAAAGCTAGATCCGATAAGGATCTAGCTTTTTATCTATGATTAGCAAAAATTAAGAGTTTAATGAGTTTAATTTCTTCATTAAACGAGACTTTTTGCGAGCAGCAGCATTTTTGTGGATAAGACCCTTTGCTGCAGCTTTGTCAAGTTTACTTGCAGCAAGAGCATAGCTCTCTTGTGCAGTAGTAGCGTCACCGTTTACGATAGCTGATTCTACTTTCTTAACAGCCGTACGTGTTGCAGATTTCACCATCGTGTTACGTGCATTACGCTCTTCGCTTGTTTTCACGCGCTTGATTGCAGATTTAATATTTGGCATTCTTTTCACCTCCTACAAAGCATCGAGATTATATCCTCGACTATCACCATTCATTAATTTACGTAAATTAAGAACAAAACACATTTTATCATTCGGTGCATACTATTGCAATACTTTTCAATGGAAATATATCAGCCGATATCCAATGATTTGAATGGTTTCATATAGAAAAGGAAATAATAGTTGCTAGTTTATTATCTAATTTGACGAAAGAGAGGGGCTTATGATGAAAGAATCAATAGATTTAAGTAGATATTCCATCCGTACCGATTTGGCAGTAGAGGCAAGGGAGATGGTGATTGCTAGCAGGGGGGGGAATGTAACAGATGCACAAGATCTCTCAAATATAAATGGTGTGGTTATTAAAGAAAAAGAAGAGAACGGAATTAAGCTATCGCTAGTAGAAGTGTCTAAGGAAGGAGAGAAAGAGCTAAATAAAAAAGCAGGAAAGTATTTAACCATCGAAGTTCAAGGAATTAGACAACAGGACACAGATTTACAAAAAAAGGTTGAAGAAACGTTTGCGAGAGAATTCTCCCATTTTTTAAGAGGATTAGGAATAAATAAAGATGCCTCCTGCCTTGTAGTTGGACTAGGGAATTGGAATGTTACTCCTGATGCTCTTGGTCCACAGGTGTGTGAAAATCTATTAGTTACGAGACATTTATATCAATTAAGTCCTGAGAGTGTAGACGAAGGCTATCGTCCAGTAAGTGCGTTAGCTCCTGGTGTGATGGGCTTAACAGGTATAGAAACAAGTGACATTATTATGGGAGTGGTTGAGAAAACAAAACCTGACTTTGTTATCGCTATTGATGCGTTAGCTTCGCGATCGATTGAGAGGGTAAATTCAACGGTTCAGATATCAAATACAGGAATACATCCAGGATCTGGGGTAGGAAATAAGCGTAAGGAGCTTAGTGAAGAAACATTAGGAATACCTGTTATCGCAGTGGGCGTGCCAACGGTGGTTGATGCGGTTTCCATTACAAGTGATACGATTGATTTTATTTTAAAGCATTTTGGACGGGAGTTAAAAGAAGGAAATCGACCTTCTAGGGCATTAGCGCCAGCGGGAATGACGTTTGGTGAGAAGAAGAAATTGACTGACGAAGATATGCCTGAAGAACATCACCGAAATACATTTCTTGGAATGATAGGCACTTTAGAAGATGAAGAAAAAAGAAGATTGATTCATGAAGTATTATCCCCGCTTGGACATAACTTAATGGTAACGCCAAAGGAAGTGGATGTATTTATTGAAGATATGTCCAATTTAATTGCAAATGGATTAAATGCTGCTTTGCATGATGCCGTAAATCAAGATAATGCAGGTTTCTATACAAGATAGAGTTCGTCCAAATTTATTGTTCTACCTTCTCTAGTAAGTACATATCATTTACTAGACTAGGCTAAGAGGTGGAATAATGAAACTACAAAAAACGCCCTATGTTGTAACTATTCAAGGGACAAGCATTTTAAAACTCATTTTATCGTGTTTGTTGTTGATTTTCCTACTCTTTTCTGTGAGCGGACTATTAACTTCTTTAAACCCACAATATCAGCTTAGATCATCGAGTGTGAACAAAGCGACAATGAATGTGAGCGGAAATGTACTCTTTCAGTTGATGGCTAGAGAAAACCATTATTTTATGAGCGGATTAGTAGAAAGAGATGAAGTTCCGAGTATGTCGAGTGTATTGTTTAAAGCCTCCACAAATGTGAATCTTGATGATCCACGGAGCTTATTAGGCAGAGAACTTCCGGGGTTCTCCTTATTTGATGGGAAAATTCTTGTTGCTGGTGAAGGAACCAATTATACCAATATGCCGATTGAATCAGCTCCACCAGAGGAAGCGTTGAACACAGAAAATGAGGCGAGTTTGCAAAACACGGACGATATTACAAAAGAAGAACCAAATAAAGTAACTCCTCCTTTAACAACAGGTGATAAAAAGGTTGCTTACATTTATTTCTCTCATACAAGAGAATCTTACCTCCCTTATTTAAAAGGAGTGACGGATCCAAATAGTGCGCAACACTCAGAAATAAATGTAACGAAAATAGGTGATCGCCTGCAAGAGAGGTTGGAAGGTTATGGGGTTGGCACAATAGTGGATAAAACCGATATTACGAATCGTTTAAATTCCAATGGTTGGACGTATGGCCGATCCTATGACGCTTCTAGGGCTCTTGTACAAGAAGCAATGGCTGGTAATTCTAACTTATCGTATTTGATAGATATTCATCGTGATTCAAGAAGAAAAGAAGATACAACGAAAGTAATCAATGGTAAATCATACGCGAAACTAGCTTTTGTAATTGGAGCAGAACATCCAAATTACGAAAAGAATTTAAAGTTAGCGACGGAAATCCACAAGAAACTCGAGGAGAAATATCCTGGTTTAAGCAGAGGAATTATCCAAAAGAGTGGAGCTAGTACAAATGGCCGTTTCAATCAGGACCTTTCCGGAAATGCTCTATTAGTAGAGTTTGGTGGAGTGGATAACAACTTTGACGAGCTTAATCTTTCTGCAGATGCATTTGCAGATGTATTTAGCGAAATTTTCTGGGATGCAGAAAAGGTGAATTACCCAGTAACCGTTCCTTCTGAGGAGCAATAATGTTAATTTAGGTGATAGTTATGAAAATGTTTATGTTTAAAAGCATATTGTTAATGTCTCTCATGTTTGTATCAGTATTATTTGGAATGCAAATTGCAAACAACGGGATCGTAAACATGAAGGGATTTGAGGATCCTAATTTTAAAGGTGCATTCACTATTAACGAACAAGAAGAAAATGTCCAAGTATCGGTATTAGGAAATAATGTAGATAGTCACGATATTAATAAAAAAAGAGAGCAGCTAGAAGAAATGGAAGCCTATAACTTCTTCTCAGACTTAGGTAAAACACTAGCAGACATAGTAACGGGTATAGTAGATATTACAATTGATCTGATTAGAAATAGCTAGAAATGCGGCAATCTCAGGATTGCTGTTTTTTCTTTATATTGAATCTTATTTTACCTACTGCTATAATCAAAAATAGTGTATACGTGCGAAGTATAGTAGGAGTGAACCGAATGAACAGACAAGACAGACTAAA
The DNA here is from genome assembly GCF_036676585.1 of Robertmurraya sp. Classification (NCBI taxonomy): domain Bacteria; kingdom Bacillati; phylum Bacillota; class Bacilli; order Caryophanales; family Bacillaceae; genus Robertmurraya; species Robertmurraya sp. The sequence continues at coordinate 81,147 of NZ_JAKFCQ010000165.1, read as the reverse complement.
TAGACAAGAAAAAATCAGGAATTTTTCTATTATTGCACATATTGACCATGGAAAATCCACATTAGCTGACCGTATCCTTGAAAAAACGAATGCGCTAACAGCTAGAGAAATGAAGGACCAGCTACTAGATTCAATGGACCTTGAAAGAGAACGTGGAATTACAATCAAATTAAACTCTGTGCAATTAAAATATCAAGCAAAGGATGGAGAGGTTTACACTTTCCATTTAATCGATACACCTGGGCACGTCGACTTCACTTATGAGGTATCCCGAAGCTTAGCGGCTTGTGAAGGAGCTGTACTTGTGGTGGATGCGGCACAGGGAATTGAAGCTCAAACATTAGCAAATGTTTATTTAGCAATTGATAATGACCTTGAAATTGTGCCTGTAATCAACAAAATTGACTTACCTAGTGCAGATCCAGAACGAGTACGTAACGAGATTGAAGAAGTAATTGGACTAGATGCATCTGAGGCGGTTTTAGCAAGTGCGAAAGCCGGTATTGGAATCGAAGACATACTAGAGCAAGTAGTAGAAAAAGTGCCAGCCCCAACTGGCGATCCAGATGCACCGTTAAAAGCGCTCATTTTTGACTCGCTCTATGATGCTTATCGTGGAGTTGTAGCTTATATTCGTGTCGTTGATGGCACGGTAAAAGTGGGAGACAAAATTCGAATGATGGCAACCGGAAAGGAATTCGAAGTAACGGAAGTGGGAGTATTTACACCAAAATCGACTCCTTGTTCAGAACTTACTGTTGGTGATGTTGGATTCTTAACTGCTGCTATTAAAAATGTTGGAGACACACGAGTGGGGGATACGATTACTAGTGTGAAAAATGGAGCAACAGAAGCACTTCCAGGTTACCGCCGTTTAAATCCAATGGTATATTGCGGTTTGTATCCAATTGATAGTGCAAAGTTTAATGATCTACGAGAAGCATTAGAAAAGTTAGAACTTAATGATTCTGCACTTCAATTTGAGCCAGAAACCTCTCAGGCGCTCGGCTTTGGATTCCGTTGTGGATTCCTAGGATTACTTCATATGGAGATTATCCAAGAGCGTATTGAAAGAGAGTTCAAAATTGACTTGATTACAACGGCACCAAGCGTTATTTATCACGTGATTATGACGGATGGTACGGAAATTAAAGTCGATAATCCTTCAAACATGCCTGATCCACAAAAAATTGCCCGTGTTGAAGAGCCATATGTAAAAGCTACAATGATGGCTCCTAATGACTATGTTGGTGCAATTATGGAACTATGTCAGGAAAAACGAGGAATCTTTATCGATATGCAATACATGGATGAGACTCGTGTAAACATTGTGTATGAGATCCCTCTATCAGAAATCGTTTATGACTTCTTTGATCAATTAAAGTCAAGTACAAAGGGTTATGCTTCGTTTGATTACGAGTTAATTGGATACAAGGAGTCAAAACTTGTGAAGATGGATATTCTTCTTAATGCTGAAAAGGTTGATGCGTTAAGTTTTATTGTTCATAAAGACTTCGCATACGAACGTGGAAAGATCATAGTTGAAAAGCTGAAAGAATTAATTCCAAGACAACAGTTTGAGGTTCCTATTCAAGCAGCAGTTGGGCAGAAAATTGTGGCACGTTCTACCATTAAAGCAATGCGAAAAAACGTATTAGCAAAATGTTATGGTGGAGATATCTCGCGTAAGCGTAAGCTACTCGAAAAGCAAAAAGAAGGTAAAAAGCGTATGAAGCAGGTAGGTTCTGTAGAGGTACCTCAAGAGGCATTCATGGCTGTGTTGAAAATGGACGATACAAATTCAAAGAAGTAGATGATTTGATTTTAAAAGAAAGGTTAGATAAGCTTGATAAATCAAGTAATCTAACCTTTTTTGATTGCAAAAAAGTTATATTTTAAGGTTGTGTGAAAATGGTAAAAGCAGCATATATTCATATTCCGTTCTGTGAGCATATTTGTCACTATTGTGATTTTAATAAGGTTTTCTTAAAAGGCCAGCCTGTTGATGAATACCTAGACGCGCTTGAAGAGGAAATTAGATTAACGCTAGAAAAGCATCCTGCAGAGCCTCTTCATTCCGTATTTGTAGGCGGTGGAACTCCAACTTCATTAACTGAAAAACAATTACAACGATTATTGTTTTCCATTAAAAAATATCTTCCATTAGAACAGAATGCAGAGTTTACATTTGAAGCCAATCCAGGTGACTTGTCCGATGAAAAGTTTCGTGTGTTATTCGAGGGTGGAGTCAATCGATTAAGCTTTGGTGTGCAAACCTTTGATAATCAGTTGCTAAAGGAGATTGGAAGAACACATCGAGCGGAAGATGTGTTCACCTCTATTGAAAAAGCAAAAAAAGTTGGGTTCGAAAATATTAGTGTAGATTTAATCTATAGCTTGCCGAATCAAACGCTAGATAGCTTTAAAGAAACATTACAAACGGCTCTCTCCCTTGATATTCAACACTACTCTGGCTACTCTCTCATTATTGAACCCAAAACGGTGTTTTATAACCAAATGAGAAAGGGAAAGCTGCCTGTTCCAGGAGAAGATGCTGAAGCAGAAATGTATTCGTTGCTAATGGAGCAAATGCAGTTAGCCGGATTTCAACAATACGAGATTTCCAACTTTGCTCTTCCAGGCCACGAGAGCAAGCATAATTTAACATATTGGAATAACGAGGAATACTATGGGTTTGGAGCTGGTTCTCATAGTTATGTTGCTGGAGAGAGGATCGCAAACCATGGTCCTTTAAAAAAATATATGGATCCCATTTGGAATGGCACTTTACCCTCTCATAATATTCACAAAGTGGAGAACAATGAAAAGTGGGAGGAAGAAATGTTTCTCGGTTTAAGGAAAATGGAGGGAATCAGCGTGGACCACTTCATTCAAAAATTTGGGGTTGATCCGCTCTCCTTATTTAAGAACGAGATAGATTCTTTACAAAGTCGCGATTTAATCTCATTTCAAGAGGGTAAAATTGCATTAACAAAAAAAGGGCGGTTTTTAGGAAATGAAGTGTTTCAATCATTTATTGGCGTTATCTAAATGTTGACATATAGCCCTAACATTTGATAATTTATTATTAGATTTAGCACTCGTTAGAAGAGAGTGCTAACAGAGGTGATGAAACATGTTAACAGATCGTCAGTTGTTAATTTTTCAGGTGATTGTTGATGATTTCATTCGTTCTGCTCAGCCGATTGGATCTAGAAGTTTGTCGAAAAAAGAGGATATTAGTTATAGCTCTGCTACGATTCGTAATGATATGGCTGATTTAGAGGAGCTAGGCTTTCTTGAGAAGACACATACATCTTCTGGTAGAATTCCGTCCGAGAAGGGCTATCGTTTTTATGTAGATCATCTTCTTGCTCCACAGAAGCTTGATCAGCATGATATGCATTCGGTCAAATCGATTTTTGCTGAAAGGCTTTATGAACTTGAAAAAATCGTACAAAAATCTGCGAAGATTTTATCTGATCTGACAAATTATACTTCTATCGTTCTTGGACCTGCCGTTAGAGAAAATAAACTTAAAAAGATTCAAATTGTTCCACTTAATAAGGAAACAGCTATCGCGATCATTGTGACTGATAAAGGACATGTAGACAATCGAATGTTTCATCTTCCTGAGGGGTTAGATGCAAGTGATATTGAGAAAATGGTCAATATCCTTAATGAACGTCTAACGGGTGTGCCACTTGAAGATTTAAATGAGAAGATCTACAAAGAGGTAGCCACTTTACTCAGACAGCATATCCGAAATTATGATTCCATGCTTCATGCATTCGCTGATACGTTGAAGATTCCATCAAATGAAAAGGTGTTTTTTGGTGGAAGAACCAATATTCTTAGTCAACCGGAATTCCATGATATCGAAAAAGTAAAAAGCCTTTTAAACATGATTGAGCATGAGAAAAGCATGTACGATTTGATTCGGAAAAATCCGACTGGGATTCATGTGAAAATTGGAAAAGAAAACAACAATTCAGCAATGGAGAATTGTAGCTTAATTACGGCTACATATTCTGTAGGTGAGGAACAACTTGGGACAATTGCTATTTTAGGCCCTACTAGAATGGAATACTCTCGAGTCATCAGCTTGTTACAAACGATTAGCCATGATTTAACTTCTGTACTAACAAAGCTGTATCAAAATAAATAACGGTGGTGATTATGTTAAGGGAATTACTACCTTAACATCGGCCACTACTTATAAATGAGGAAGGAACAATTTAAGGGAGGTGAGTAATTTGGCAGAAGAGAAAAGTACATTAAATGAAGAATTACAATCTTCTACTGAAACAGAAGCAAGCTCAGAAGGTATTGAAGAAGTTTTTGCTGAAGCAGAAGTGGTAACTGAGGAAAATGTTGAAACTAATTCTGAGGACACTCGTATACAAGAACTAGAAACAAAACTTCAAGACGCTGAAAATCGTTACTTGCGCTTGCAGGCTGATTTTGATAACTCTCGTCGTCGGGCCAGAATTGACCTTGAAGCGGCGCAAAAATATAGAGCTCAAAGCTTAATTACAAATTTATTGCCAGCTCTAGATAATTTTGAAAGAGCTCTTCAGGTTGAACCTGATAATGAACAAACAAAATCGTTGTTACAAGGGATGGACATGGTTTACCGCAGTCTGTCTGAAGCGTTAAAAGGTGAGGGCCTTGAGGCAATTGAAGCTGTTGGTCATTCATTTGATCCGCATATGCATCAAGCTGTTATGCAAGTAGAGGATCCTAACTTTGAATCAAATGTGGTTGTAGAGGAATTTCAAAAGGGGTACAAGTTAAAGGATAAAGTCATCCGACCATCTATGGTTAAGGTGAACCAGTAATCCCTACATAATAGAATTTTGGGAGGTTATTTTTATGAGTAAAATCATTGGTATTGACTTAGGGACAACAAACTCATGTGTGTCTGTACTTGAAGGTGGAGAGCCTAAGGTCATTCCTAATGCAGAAGGAAACCGCACAACACCATCTGTTGTTGCTTTCAAAAATGGTGAGCGTCAAGTTGGTGAAGTAGCAAAGCGTCAAGCAATTACAAATCCAAATACAATCATGTCCATCAAGCGTCATATGGGTACTAGCCATAAAGAAACGATTGAAGGAAAGGATTATACACCACAAGAAGTATCTGCGATCATTCTTCAACATCTTAAAGCGTACGCAGAAGACTATCTTGGAGAGCCTGTTTCAAAGGCTGTAATTACCGTTCCAGCTTATTTTAACGATGCAGAGCGTCAAGCAACAAAAGATGCTGGGAAAATTGCAGGTCTAGAGGTAGAACGTATCATCAACGAGCCAACTGCAGCAGCACTTGCTTATGGTTTAGACAAAATGGACGACGATCAAACGATTCTTGTTTACGACCTTGGGGGCGGAACATTTGACGTGTCTATTTTGGAATTAGGCGATGGTGTATTTGAAGTAAAATCAACAGCAGGTGATAATCGTCTTGGTGGAGATGACTTTGACCAAGTGATTATCGATTATCTAGTTGAGCAATTCAAAAAGGAAAATGGCATTGATCTTTCTAAAGATAAAATGGCGCTTCAACGCTTAAAGGATGCGGCAGAAAAGGCGAAGAAAGACCTTTCTGGTGTTACGACAACTCAAATTTCTCTTCCGTTTATCACGGCTGGGGAAGCTGGTCCACTTCATTTGGAAGTGACACTATCTAGAGCGAAATTTGAAGAATTATCTGCAAGCCTTGTAGAAAGAACAATGGGTCCGACTCGTCAAGCTTTAAGAGATGCTGGTTTAACACCTGCTGAACTTGATAAAGTTATACTAGTTGGTGGTTCAACTCGTATTCCTGCAGTACAAGAAGCAATTAAGCGTGAAACAGGAAAAGAGCCACATAAAGGCGTAAATCCAGATGAAGTAGTTGCAATGGGCGCTGCTATTCAAGGTGGAGTTATCTCTGGTGACGTAAAAGATGTTGTTCTTCTTGACGTAACTCCATTATCACTTGGTATTGAAACAATGGGTGGCGTATTTACGAAGTTAATTGATCGCAATACGACGATTCCAACTTCAAAGTCACAAGTATTCTCAACTGCGGCAGATAGCCAAACAGCTGTTGATATCCATGTTCTTCAAGGTGAGCGTCCAATGGCGGCTGATAACAAAACACTTGGTCGTTTCCAATTAACGGACATTCCACCAGCACCACGTGGTATTCCACAAATTGAAGTATCATTTGATATTGATAAAAATGGTATCGTAAACGTTCGTGCGAAGGATCTAGGAACAAACAAGGAACAAACAATTACGATTAAGTCTTCAACTGGTCTATCTGATGAAGAAATTCAAAAGATGGTTAGAGAAGCAGAAGAAAATGCAGAAGCTGATAAAAAGCGTAAAGAAGAAGTAGAACTTCGCAATGAAGCGGATCAGCTTGTATTTACAACTGAAAAAACTCTGAAAGACCTTGAAGGAAAAGTAGACGCGTCTGAAGTAGCTTCAGCAAATGAAGCGAAGGATGCCCTAAAGGCTGCGATTGAGAAAAACGAATTAGAAGAAATTCGTGCGAAAAAGGATGCTCTTCAAGAAATCGTTCAAAACTTAACAGTTAAGCTATATGAAGAAGCAGCTAAGCAAGCTCAAGCAGCTGGAGGTCAACCAGGCGAAACTAGCAAGGATGACAATGTCGTTGATGCAGAATTTGAGGAAGTAAAAGACGATAAATAAGTTTAGGCTAACTAGCTTAGAAAAAGTCAAAGTCAAATCCAAGCGACTTTGGCTTTTTCATTGCTTTGGGTTGAATGGTAATGTTAAAATAACCTTTATGTGAAATGATTCGGGGAGTGGGCAATCATGAGTAAAAGGGACTACTATGAGGTACTTGGAATCAGTAAAAGTGCTTCAAAAGATGAGATAAAAAAAGCGTACCGAAAGCTATCAAAAAAGTATCATCCGGATATTAACAAGGAACCAGATGCGGATGAAAAGTTCAAAGAAGTAAAAGAAGCATATGAGGTGTTAAGTGACGACCAAAAGAAAGCACACTATGATCAATTCGGTCATACGGATCCTAACCAAGGTTTTGGTGGAGGAGACTTCGGTGGTTTTGGCGGCTTTGAGGATATATTTAGCACGTTCTTTGGCGGTGGAGGATCAAGAAGAAGAGATCCTAATGCACCAAGACAAGGAGCTGACCTCCAATATACAATGACCCTTAGCTTCGAGGAAGCGGTTTTCGGGAAGGAAACCGATTTAGAAATACCGAGAGAAGAAAATTGTGAAACATGTCACGGATCTGGAGCAAAACCAGGTACGAAACCAGATACTTGTAGTCACTGTCAAGGTACTGGTCAGTTGAATGTAGAGCAAAACACACCATTTGGTCGGATTGTGAATCGAAGAGTCTGTCATTACTGTAGCGGAACTGGAAAACAGATTAAAGACAAGTGTTCAACATGTGGTGGAACAGGGAAAGTGAAAAAGCGTCGTAAGATTCATGTGAAGATTCCTGCAGGTATTGATGATGGTCAACAGCTTCGTGTTGCTGGACAAGGTGAACCTGGAGTGAATGGTGGACCGGCAGGAGATTTATATGTTGTATTCCATGTCCGTTCGCATGAGTTCTTTGAACGTGATGGAGACGATATCTATTGTGAAATGCCGATTAATTTTGTTCAAGCAGCACTAGGTGATGAAGTGGAAGTACCAACATTACACGGAAAAGTAAAACTGAAAGTGCCAGCTGGTACACAAACAGGAACCAAATTCCGATTGAAGGGAAAAGGTGTTCCAAACGTAAGAGGCTATGGTACAGGTGATCAGCATATTATTATTCGAATCTTAACACCAACAAAGTTAACTGAAAAGCAAAAGCAATTGCTTCATGAGTTTGCAGAGGTAAGTGGAAGCGTACCTCAAGGGGAGCATGAAGAAGGTTTTTTTTCAAAAGTAAAGAGAGCATTTAAAGGCGAATAAAAGGAATAGGAGTTGGTAGTATGAAATGGTCAGAACTTTGCATTCATACAACAAATGAGGCAATAGAACCGATCTCAAATATTTTGCATGAGGCAGGCGCAAGTGGAGTGGTTATTGAGGATCCATTAGAGCTTGTGAAAGAAAGGGAAGACCAATTCGGTGAAATCTACCAACTCAATCCTAAAGATTATCCGGATGAAGGAGTAATGGTTAAAGCATATTTACCGGTTACAAGCTTCTTGGGAGAAACGGTTGATGCAATAAAAGAATCCATTAACAACCTAAGTATTCATAATATTGATATTGGAAGAAATACCGTAACGGTCAGTGAAGTGAATGAAGAAGAATGGGCAACCGCATGGAAAAAGTATTATCATCCAGTGAAAATTTCTGAACGATTTACCATTGTACCAACATGGGAAGAATATACTCCGGTTTCAAGTGATGAATTAATTATTGAATTGGATCCAGGAATGGCATTCGGTACAGGTACGCATCCGACGACAGTTATGTGTATACAGGCGTTAGAAAGAACGGTTAGAGAAGGTAACCGTGTTGTTGACGTTGGAACGGGAACAGGTGTATTAAGTATTGCATCAGCCATGTTAGGTGCAAGCTCAGTCCTCGCTCTAGATTTAGACGAAGTGGCTGTTAAATCAGCAAAGATTAATAGCAAGCTGAATAAAACACATGAAGTAGTAACCGTCGCTCAAAACAATTTACTTGATGGTGTGGACCAACAGGCGGATGTGGTAGTTGCAAATATTTTAGCCGAAGTAATTGTTCGATTTACTGATGATGTAGCAAGAGTTGTTAAAAAAGACGGCTATTTTATTTCTTCAGGTATCATTCTACAGAAAAAAGATGAAGTTAGAGCTGCTATAGAGCGCTCGGGTTTTGAAATAATAGAGACGATTCAAATGGAAGATTGGATTGCAATGATTGCGAAGAGGCAATAATGTGAAGGGGGATATCCCCCTTTATACATGAATAAAGAAGGTGTAGCGTGTGCAACGATATTTTGTTGATCAGACAACGGAAGGACGATTTGTCATAAAGGGTGACGATTTCAGACACATTGTGAAGGTGATGAGATTAAAGATTAACGATCAAATCATTTGTACGACTTCCAAAGGAGAAGGGGCTATTTGCCAAATTGCAGAAATTACCGATGAACAAGTCGTTGCAGACGTTGTACAATGGGAGGGAGTGTCTTCTGAACTTCCCGTTCGTGTGACGATTGCAAGTGGTCTTCCTAAAGGTGACAAGCTAGAGTGGATCATACAAAAAGGCACTGAATTAGGTGCCTATTCTTTCGTCCCAGTAACAACTGCTAGATCGGTAGTAAAATGGGATGAAAAAAAGGCTGATAAAAAAGTAGACCGTTGGCAAAGGATCGCAAAGGAGGCAGCAGAGCAGTCGCACCGACGGATCGTGCCAACTGTTGTAACTCCTCTTAATTTAGCAAAGCTTATTAGTCTTTCAAAAGACTATACGTATAAATTAATTGCTTATGAGGAAGAAGCAAAGCAAGGGGAGCGCTCGACTCTCGCTCGCACTCTTCAAGAGATGAAGAATGATGACAGTGTCTTAATTGTGTTCGGTCCTGAAGGTGGACTAACAGAATTAGAAGTTGAGTTGCTCACCCAAGAAGGGTTCCGATCCTGTGGGCTTGGTCCTAGAATCTTACGTACAGAGACAGCACCCTTATATGTGCTGTCAGTAATTTCTTATCAATTTGAACTATTGAGGTGAACAATATGCCATCAGTTGCATTTCATACATTAGGTTGTAAGGTAAATCATTACGAAACAGAAGCCATTTGGCAGCTATTTCAAGAACAGGGATATGAGAGAGTAGACTATGAATCAACTTCAGATGTTTATGTCATCAATACTTGTACAGTAACAAACACAGGCGATAAAAAGAGTCGCCAAGTAATCAGACGTGCGATTCGAAAAAACCCGGATGCAGTTATATGTGTAACAGGATGTTATGCACAAACATCTCCGGCTGAAATTATGGCAATTCCTGGTGTAGATATTGTTGTTGGAACACAGGACCGTGTGAAGATGCTTGAATACATTGAACGCTTTAAGGAAGAAAGACAACCAATTAATGCGGTTGGTAATATTATGAAAAATCGTGTTTACGAGGAGTTAGATGTTCCTGCTTTTACGGACCGTACTCGTGCGTCTTTAAAGATTCAGGAAGGCTGCAATAATTTCTGTACGTTTTGTATCATTCCTTGGGCTCGTGGATTAATGAGATCACGTGATCCAAAGGAAGTGATCAGACAAGCACAGCAGCTGGTTGATGCTGGTTATAAGGAAATCGTATTAACTGGTATTCATACTGGTGGATACGGTGAAGATATGAAGGATTATAATCTTGCTATGTTATTAAAAGATATAGAAAAAGAAGTGATTGGGCTTGAGAGACTAAGAATCTCTTCCATTGAAGCGAGTCAAATTACGGATGAAGTTATTCAAGTAATGAATGACTCAAATGTAATAGTTAGACATCTTCATATTCCATTACAATCTGGTTCAAACACGGTTTTAAAAAGAATGCGCCGTAAGTATACCATGGAATTCTTTGGCGAGCGCTTAAACCGATTGAAGGAAGCTTTACCAGGTCTTGCGGTCACTTCTGACGTAATCGTTGGTTTCCCTGGTGAAACAGAAGAAGAGTTTATGGAAACTTATCATTTTATCAAGGACCATAAATTTTCAGAACTCCATGTATTCCCATACTCTAAACGTACGGGTACTCCTGCAGCTAGAATGGATGACCAAGTGGATGAAGATATTAAAAATGAGCGTGTGCATCGATTAATTTCATTATCTGATCAATTAGCGAAAGAGTATGCTTCACAATTTGAAGGGGAAGTACTCGAAGTGATTCCTGAAGAACGGTCAAAAAGTGGTGAAGGCATGTATGAGGGATATACAGATAATTATTTAAAGGTTATATTTAAAGGGACAGAAGAAATGATTGGACAAATTGTAAAGGTGAAAATCACAAAAGCTGGTTACCCTTACAATGAAGGTCAATTTGTCCGTGTGCTTGATGAGTTTGTTAGATCAGCAGAACAAGCAGCGATATAATTTTTTAATTGGAGTGAATATGATGAAAGAAATCGCTAAAATGATTGATCACACTTTGTTAAAAGCTGAAGCAACAAAAGACCAAATTGAACAATTATGTGCTGAAGCAAAGGAATATCAGTTTGCTTCAGTATGTGTGAACCCAACATGGGTAGCTTATGCTAGTGAGTTATTAAAGGGAACGGGTGTGGATGTTTGTACGGTTATCGGTTTTCCTTTGGGAGCCAATACACCTGAGACAAAAGCCTTTGAAACAACGAACGCCATTGAAAATGGTGCGACTGAGGTAGATATGGTTATCAATATCGGTGCACTAAAAAATGGAGATGACTCATTGGTAGAAAGAGATATTCAAGCGGTTGTTAACGCTGCAAAAGGTAAAGCTTTAACAAAGGTTATTATTGAAACATCTCTTTTAACGGAAGAGGAAAAAGTGCGTGCATGTAAGCTAGCTGTAAGTGCAGGTACGGATTTTGTCAAAACATCTACAGGATTCTCCACGGGTGGAGCAACGGTTGATGATATTGCATTAATGCGCAAGACGGTTGGTCCTACTATTGGAGTGAAAGCTTCAGGTGGAGTAAGAAGCGCGGAAGACGCAAAAAATATGATTGATGCTGGTGCAACTCGTATTGGAGCTAGCTCAGGCATTGCTATTGTAAAAGGATTAGTTTCCAATAGTGACTATTAATAATAAAAACATGCCACCCGGCATGTTTTTATTTTTTACCATGTATTTTTGTAACAAATGTAGCGAAATGACTGGTGAATGGAAGGACAAGTAGAGAAGAAATAACGTTAAACAGGACGCTAATATGAGCAAGTTGTACATCAGGCTCTTGAGCTAGGCTACCTGCTATGCTTGCAAGATAAGCGATGAATGGGAAAAAGGCAATCACGCCGATTACATTTAACCATATATGAGAATACGCGCATAGACGAGCCTCTTTTCCCCCGCCGATACTAGCCACATACCCAGTTACACAGGTTCCTATATTAGCTCCAAGCATGACGGCTATACCAGCACCAATCGTAAGTAACTGACTTGATAGGAAGCCCATAATAATACCTGTCGTAGCAGAGCTTGAGTGAATAAGAGCTGTAATAATAGCCCCCACACCAACACTAAGTAAGTTGCTTTCATTCATATCAATAATCAATTGTTGGATGATCGGTAAACTAGATAAGGGTTTTGCTAGATATTTAAAGCCACTCATTGCAGAAAAAACCGTTGCCATTCCCAGTAGTATTAAACCAAAGGCATTTGCATTTTTATTTTTCATGAAAATAAGTAAGGCTCCTAAAATAGCCATTGGTACGAGAAAAGAGTCGATTTGGAATGTGATAAATTCAGTTGTAAAGGTTGTGCCAATATTGGTTCCAAGTATAATCCCAATAGATTGGCGAAACGTTAGCAACCCAGCAGAAATCAACCCGATCGTCATGACCATGACAGCTGAGCTGCTTTGTAGAGCTCCCGTAATGATAATGGATGCTAAAAGTCCCTTCCATGTGCGATCGGTTAATTTTACAAGCCATTTTTTAAGTGAATCTGCGGATAAATTAAATAAACCCGTTCGCAAAATGGTCATACCAAAAATAAATAATACAATAAAGATACAAAATAAAAGAACACTTACCATGCTTTTCCCTCCTTTTACATCTTTATTGCAAAGGGATGTGGGACATGCTAAGTATCCGTAAGAAAATATGATATTTTAAAGTTTTATTCATAAATGGACGATAGCTAGTCGAATTACAGTTGACCTTGTTTCACTGTTATATTATAATTGCAAAGTACATGGAAATTCCATGTTGTTTGTTGTAAGTGTGTTGTGTTCGGAGGGAGGGAAAGAGAATGTCTAAAACCGTTGTTCGTAAAAACGAATCGCTTGAAGATGCTCTTCGTCGCTTCAAACGTACTGTATCTAAGTCAGGTACTATACAAGAAGCTAGAAAGCGCGAATTCTACGAAAAGCCTAGCGTTAAGCGTAAGAAAAAGTCTGAAGCTGCTAGAAAACGTAAGTGGTAAGAGAGGGTGTGTAAATGAGTCTTCTCGAGCGTTTAAATAATGATATGAAGCAAGCGATGAAAAACAAAGAAAAAGATAAACTTTCCGTTATTCGGATGGTCAAAGCTTCGTTGCAAAATGAAGCTATTAAAACTGGCCAGGAATTATCCGAGAACGAAGAGTTAACTGTCCTTTCTCGCGAAGTAAAGCAACGCAAGGATTCCCTCCATGAATTTGAAAAAGCAGGTCGTGATGACCTAGTTGAGAAACTACGTACTGAATTATCGTATATAGTGGAATATATGCCAAAACAGCTAACGGAAGAGGAACTATCCGATATAGTGAAAGCGGCGATATTAGAAACAGGTGCTTCTACAAAGGCTGAGATGGGAAAAGTGATGGCAGTACTAATGCCTAAAGTAAAAGGTAAGGCTGATGGATCACTTGTTAATAAACTTGTACAACAACACCTTTCATAATAAACATGCTTTAAAGACTGCAGGGATTCTGCAGTCTTTTTACATATACTTTGTATAAAGAAACTAAGTTTTGAAACCTTTTTGCAGGATCAACCGTATACATACTATGCATCATGTGAGGAAGGAGGGAAATGGGTGAAGCTTTGTCGATGGATCATGGTCATTTCTTTTTTTATGGTTGGTATATTGTCGATCCTTCCGCTTAAAGGAGGAGCTCAAGGCGAAGCTGTATATGTAGTACCTTTGGAAGAAACAGTTGAGAAAGGTCTTTACGCCTTCTTATCGAGAGCTGTAAAAGAGGCTGAAGAAGAAAATGCAAAGGCAATCATTTTTACAATCAATACACCAGGAGGCGCTGTCGATGCGGCAGGGAAAATAGGCCAATTACTGTCAGCGACGAATATAAAAACCATTGCGTTTATTGACAATCAAGCGTTATCAGCAGGAGCGTATATTTCACTTAATATGGATGAGATTTATATGGTGCCAAGTGGAACCATTGGTTCGGCTGCAGTCATTGATCAAGCAGGAAATGCTGCTGATGAAAAGGCGCAATCCTACTGGCTAAGTGCCATGAAAGCTGCTGCGGAACAAAGCGGTCGGGATCCCATCTATGCACTAGCGATGGCTGATCGTGAAGTAGACTTGCCTGAGTATGGGGCACCAACAGGAAAATTGTTAACATTGACTGCAGATCAGGCAGAGGAAGTGGGATATTCAGAAGGGACGGTTTCTAGCCTAGAGGATTTACTTTCAGTACTTGATCTTTCTGGCGCTAAGCTCATAGATGTAGAAGAGAGCTTTGCAGAAAAAATTGCACGTTTCATCACTCATCCTGTTGTTGTTCCGATTTTACTATCGATTGGTAGTCTCGGCTTAATCCTTGAATTATACTCACCAGGGTTTGGAATCCCAGGATTTATGGGACTTTCATCGTTGCTACTATTCTTCTACGGACATTTAGTGGCAGGATTAGCTGGTTTTGAAACATTAATCCTATTTGTGATAGGAATTGGACTCATATTGTTGGAGTTGTTTTTACCTGGTGGAATTGCAGGTGTTTTTGGTCTAGCGGCCATTTTAGCAAGTTTGTTTCTAGCCACGGATAATGTTGTTCATATGGGAATCTCGATTCTCATTGCATTAAGTATTTCCGTATTAGCATCTATCTTAATGGTAAAGGTGTTTGGTAAAAAGATGAAATTCTTTAGAAGGATTATTCTAACTGACTCCACAAAAAGCGAAGCCGGTTACGTTTCAAATAAAAATCGACCGGAGATCGTAGGGAAAGAGGGAATGACTCTCACGGCATTACGTCCAGCAGGTACCATTGTTTTAGATGATGAGCGTATTGATGTGGTTAGTGAGGGGAGTTTTATTGGGAAAGATAAGAGAGTAAAGATTGTTAAATCTGAAGGAGCTAGAATAGTTGTTAGAGAGATAACAGAACCATTGTCTAAGGAGGAAGAAGAATGATTTTAGGATCTGGAACGATATTTGTTATTGTTTTAGTTGTATTAGGAATTGTTTTATTATCTGTTTTGCTCACGTTTGTACCAGTTATGCTCTGGATTTCAGCACTTGCTGCAGGTGTTAAGGTAAGCATTTTCACACTGATTGGAATGAGATTACGTCGAGTGATTCCAAGTAGAGTAATCAACCCTTTAATTAAGGCACATAAAGCAGGCTTGGATGTTACAACCAATCAACTAGAAAGCCATTACTTAGCAGGTGGTAATGTAGATAGAGTGGTTAATGCATTAATTGCTGCTCACCGTGCCAATATCGAATTATCTTTCGAACGTGCGGCAGCGATTGATTTAGCGGGTCGTGATGTATTAGAGGCTGTACAGATGAGTGTAAATCCAAAGGTAATTGAAACTCCATTTATTGCAGGGGTAGCAATGGATGGAATTGAGGTAAAAGCAAAAGCGAGAATTACCGTGCGTGCAAATATTGATCGTTTAGTCGGTGGTGCTGGTGAAGAAACGATTGTAGCTCGTGTTGGGGAAGGGATTGTTTCAACAATTGGTTCCTCTGACAATCATAAAAAAGTGTTAGAAAATCCAGATATGATCTCACAAACCGTCTTGTCAAAAGGCTTAGATGCGGGTACGGCATTTGAAATTCTGTCGATTGATATTGCGGATGTTGATATCGGAAAGAATATTGGTGCTGAATTACAAACGGAACAAGCGGAAGCAGATAAAAAGATCGCTCAAGCAAAAGCAGAGGAACGCAGAGCAATGGCAGTAGCTCAGGAACAGGAAATGAAAGCACGTGTTGAAGAAATGAGAGCAAAAGTAGTAGAAGCGGAAGCAAAGGTACCACTTGCCATGTCAGAGGCGTTAACTTCAGGGAAAATTGGTGTGATGGATTATTTAAATATCCAAAACATTGCGGCTGACACGAGTATGAGAGATTCTATTGGTAAACCAGACGGAAATACGGATAAAAAATAATACGATTACTGACGTAAAGCAAGGAGGTGTCCATCTTTGCAATTTCTATTGGAAAATCCCTTTATCTTAGTTGTATTGATCGGGATTATTTCCTCCTTCTATAAACAGATGAAGGGCACGGGGGAAGACGACCGTCAAAAGCGTAAACAGCCAAAGCCTTTTCTCCCTGGACAAACATCAGAGAAATCAAAACCTTTCATCGACTTTGATTTTGGAGAACTTCAACAAAAGTTTGAACGTCCACAAATGGAAAAGAAAGAGCCTGTAGAAACACGAAGCTTGAGCACCAATCGAGTGCAAGAAGTAAAAAACACGAATAGAGAACAACAGTATACTCCAAACAAGAAGGTGGACCGTCAAACGACGGGAAGATTAAATCAGAAGCCGAGAGTGGAATCGTCTGCTAAAACAGATCATGACCTCCGTGTGACTAGCCAGACATTAAGGGATGCTGTTATTTGGTCGGAAATTTTAGGCCCACCTAAAGCAAAACAGGGTTATCATCGAAAAAGAACGAATTCACACTACTAAAACACGGCAGGATTGCTTAAAAAGTAGTGCTAGAACCCCCATTCATTTCATAAACATGAGATGAAAGGGGGTTCTTTTTTTATGGCTAAAAGGTGGGGGCAACGTGTAAG
Organism: Robertmurraya sp.; assembly: GCF_036676585.1. Taxonomy (NCBI): domain Bacteria; kingdom Bacillati; phylum Bacillota; class Bacilli; order Caryophanales; family Bacillaceae; genus Robertmurraya; species Robertmurraya sp. The sequence continues at coordinate 64,494 of NZ_JAKFCQ010000165.1, read as the reverse complement.
AAACTGGATGACCCAAACAATGGATCTTCCACAAGATGTCATGATGGATTTACCCCGCATCACTATGATTGGTCAAATCCACATCTATATTGAGAACCACCGTGGCTTACTCACTTTCTCAGAGAAAGAGCTTAGACTGCTTTTAAAGCAAGGGCAGTTGTTAATAAAGGGCAAGGCATTTGTCATTAAGACGATACTTCCAGAGGAGATTCTACTTGAAGGGAAAATTGAACACGTTATTTATCTTGAAGAATAAGAGTTTTAATTGATTTCGTCTGAAAGGTAAGGAGGCAGAATATGAAGAACCAATGGATTTACTACTATACGGGAATTGTATCTGTAAAGGTGACAGGAAAAGGCCTTGAAAGATTTATTAACACGCTAACAAGAGAACAGGTTTCAATCTGGAGAGTAAAGCGTCATGGCGTAAATGCCATGAGCTTTGAAATAAGAGTGGAGGATGCCCATAAAATTAGGAAGGTTGTTAGGAACTCAGGCTGTAAAATTGAGTTCCAGCGACGGACAGGCCTTCCTTTTCTGATGAAAAGAGCAATTAAAAATATTGGTTTCTTTATCGGTGCTTTTCTTTTTTTTATTGTTATTACCCTGCTTTCAAACATGGTATGGGGAATCGAAATTAAAGGAGCAGACCCAGCAACAGAATATAAAATCCGAAAAACCCTTGATGAAATAGGAGTAAAAAAGGGGAAATTTCAGTGGTCCTTAGGTACCCCAGATGCGATTCAAAAGTCGATTACAGACAGTATGGATGAACTAACATGGATCGGAGTGGAGTTACAGGGGACAACCTACCACTTACAAGTAGTCGAAAAAAATGAACCTGAAAAACAAAAGGAATACGGCCCACAAAATTTGGTAGCAAAAAAGAAAGCAACGGTTGTTGACTATTTTGTTGAAGAAGGTAAAACGCTGGTTTCTCTTAATGAAGTCGTTTCTCCAGGAAAAGTTTTAGTGTCAGGGACGATTGGAAGGGAAGGAGAGGAGCAACTCGTTCCAGCAAGGGGAGAGGTTTTAGGTGAAACTTGGTACTGGACAGAAGTGGAACTTCCTTTGTCAACGAACTTTCAAGTATACACGGGAAATGAAGTAAGAAAACATACAATAACTATAGGTGGGTTCAATATTCCTGTTTGGGGTTTTGGGAAGGTCGAGTACAAACAATCGGTTACAGAGGAAAATAAGAAGCCAATTAAATTTCTAAAATGGAATTTGCCCATTTCTTACCAACAATCCACGATTCGTGAAAGTGAAAATGAGACAAGGGTATATACGGAAAAACAAGCATATACTGTCGCAAGAGAAATGGCTAGAAAAGATATAAAAAGTCTCCTACCTGAAGATGCTAAAATAAAAGGGGAAAAAGTTTTGCGCCAATTGGTCAAGAATGGTAAAGTTAACTTAATTGTTCATTTTCAAGTAATTGAAAATATTGCAGAACCTCAACCAATTACTCAAGGAGACTCGGAATGACAGAAGAACTAAAAACAATTAGTGTAAATCTCGAAAATCCAAATGAAGCCATCGCTCTATTAGGTAATTCTGATGCAAATATTAAAATGATTGAGCAGGAATTGGGTGTATCGATAGTAACCAGAGGTGAAACCGTAAGTGTATCGGGTTCAACTGAAAATGTTGAAATGGTTACAAGCATTATTAGCAATCTATTGTATGTTATTAGAAAAGGCATTAATATTAGCGGACGAGATTGTATGTATGCCATCCAAATGTCTAAGAAAGGTACATTAGAGTACTTTAAGGACATATATGAAGAAGAAATTGCGAAAAATGCGAAAGGCAAGTCAATAAGAGTGAAAACTCTCGGTCAGCAGCAGTATTTAACGGCGATGAAGAAGCATGATCTCGTTTTTGGCATTGGTCCAGCCGGTACGGGAAAAACGTATTTAGCTGTGGTTATGGCAGTGAATGCCTTGAAAAATGGAAATGTAAAACGAATTATCTTAACAAGACCAGCAGTCGAAGCGGGAGAAAGTCTTGGATTTTTACCAGGGGACTTAAAAGAAAAGGTTGACCCGTATTTACGTCCACTATATGATGCACTTCATGATATCTTAGGAACGGAGCATACACAGCGTATGATCGAACGAGGAACGATAGAAATTGCTCCTCTAGCCTATATGAGGGGAAGAACCTTAGATGATGCCTTTGTTATTTTAGATGAAGCACAAAACACAACACAGGCACAGATGAAAATGTTCTTAACCCGACTTGGATTCGGCTCTAAAATGGTCATTACCGGTGATCAAACACAAATTGACTTACCTAAAGGTGTAAGATCAGGTTTGATTACGGCGGAATCCATTCTATCTGCCGTAAAGGGTATTTCCATTATTCATTTAGAACAAAGCGATGTGGTTAGACACCCTCTAGTAGGTCGAATCATCCAAGCGTACGAAAAGCAATCTAATGAGTAAACCGTTCGAGTAAAAATCGAACGGTTTTTCTTGTTTTTTGAAAAAGATGCATCTTACCTGAAAAACTGTTATCATTTTACATATGTGGCATTTATTTTGTTTAATGATAAGAATTGGAGGAGAGTCATAGTGGAAAAGATTCAACAACAGTTGATGAAAATTAGAGGCTTACTAGATCTACGAATTTTTCGGGTCTTGTTATTCCTCGTTCTTGGCTTAGTCCTTTATGCCTCCATGTTTTCCAATGTTAAGCCAGAAAAAATGGATTTACGCTTGTTTTCCATTGCGAATCAAACCGTAAGATCTCCAGTAACGATCTCTGATAAAGAGAGTACCGAAAAGAAGAGAGAAGAAGCTGAAGACAGTGTTCAAGATGTCTATTATATGAAAAAGGAAACAAATGAGAATCGAGTCGATTTAATCACCTCAATCTTCGATGCAGCAACGGAAGTGAAAAAGGAGCTGCAAGACCAAGTAAACGCTTCAGAAGGAACTTCTCAGGGGCAAGAAAGTGAGAATTCTGGGGGTGCTCCTTCAGATAATGAAGTTGTCGACAAGATGAAGGGAAAGCTAACAGAGGAGGTAACAAGAAGTATTTCTGATTCTGTCTTGCTAGCACTTGTCTCTTCCTCCAAGGAAGAGTTATCTGTTGCCAAGGATGTGACCATAACCGCTATAAATACGGTTATGAATCGAAGAATTCCAGCAGATGAAGTGGAAAATAGTAAGAGGCTTGTAGAAGAAGAACTGAAACTTACATCTATGAGCAGTCAATTAAAAGCAGCTGTAATTGAATTAGGACGATATGCTGTTGTTCAAAATGAATTTTTTGATTTAGAGGCTACTCAGGAGCTTAGGGAACAGGCCAAGGAAAGTGTTGAGCCAGTAAAGATATTACAAGGGCAAATAATTGTTGAGGAGAACCAACTGATCAGTAGAGAAGTCTTTCGTCAGCTAGAGCTTGTCGGCCTTACAGACAATCAGCAATCAACACTGCCTTTTATCGGATTAGCACTTCTTGTTATGGTAATGGTAATTGCTCTGTACTATTACTTCCATGAACTCAAAGTGAGTGGAGATATGAAGCAAAATTACTTGCTTTTGTTTAGCATTATCTTTATCCTTTCAATCGTGATGTTAAAAGGAATTAGTCTTCTTCAACAATTTGAGTTTTCAGATTTAGGTTATTTATTTCCTGCTGCTATGGCAGCCATGTTAATTAAAATTTTAGTGGACGATAGACTAGCGATTTTAACAACCATTATTTTAGCTCTAAGCGGAACCATTTTGTTTAGTGAAAATATAACAAGCTCACTCAATGTAAATATTGGTATCTACATCATTTGTAGTGGTTTAGCGAGCATAATGTTTTTAAGTAAACAAAATCAGAGGATGAAAATTCTTCAGGCGGGTATGTTTGTTTCTTTGATAAATATCATCATTATTTTTGCCTTGTTATTTATTAACAATGGTCACTATAATGCAAAAGAATATACGTTTTATTTTGGTGGTGCCTTTACATCGGGAATTATTGCCGCGATTCTAACCATCGGGCTCCTTCCTTTTTTCGAGGCTGGATTTGGAATCCTTTCGACGATGAGACTGATTGAATTATCAAATCCAAATCATCCGCTTCTAAGAAAAATACTTACAGAGGCACCTGGAACCTACCATCATTCTATTATGGTAGCAAATCTTGCCGAGTCAGCATGTGAGGCAATCGGGGCAAACGGCTTATTAGCAAGGGTAGGATGCTATTATCACGATATTGGGAAGACAAAGAGACCACAATTTTTTATTGAAAATCAAATGAATATTGAAAATCCTCATGATCGCTTGCCGCCACAAACGAGCAAAAATATTATAGTGGCACATGCCACAGATGGCGCTGAACTATTAAGACAATACAAAATGCCTAAAGAAATTGTTGATATTGCTGAGCAACATCATGGCACTACTTTACTCAAGTTCTTTTACCACAAGGCAAAACAAAATGGCAATGAGGTGCGAGAAGAGGATTATCGTTATCCTGGACCAAAAGCTCAAAATAAGGAAATTGCCATCATCGGAATAGCCGATAGTGTGGAGGCAGCCGTTCGGTCTATGCAGCATCCTAATCCTGAACAAATAGAAAGCTTGGTTAAAAGTATTATTGCAGATCGATTACAGGATGGGCAGCTGAATGAATGTGACTTAACACTCAAGGAAATGGAAATCATCTCAAATACACTATGTGAAACGTTAAAGGGAATCTTCCATTCTCGAATTGAATATCCAGAAATTACGAAACAGAAGGTGAAACAAGCATGAACTTAAGTATCGATTTTTTAGATGAAACAAATGAAATGACAGAAGAAGCGATTGAGCAAATTGAAGGGGTATTAAATTCAGCTCAAAAAAAACTACAAATTACAGAACCTTGTGAGCTATCCGTTACATTTGTTGATAATGACCGTATTCAAGAAATTAACCGTGAATACAGAGGAAAGGATAAGCCAACAGATGTAATTTCTTTCGCCTTAGAGGAACTCGGAGAGGGAGAAATTCAAATAAGCGGTGCAAACATGCCAAGAGTACTCGGAGATATTATTATTTCAACTGATAAAGCTCGAGAACAGGCTACAGACTACGGGCATTCTGTTGAGCGTGAGTTAGGTTTTTTAGCTGTCCATGGATTTCTTCATTTATTAGGTTATGATCATGAGACAGAAGCAGAGGAAAAGGAAATGTTTGATCTTCAACGGAGTATATTGGATGAGTACGGGCTCGGACGATAAAAGAAAGTATAAAACGAGACATGTCCTATATTCTTTCCGGCATGCCCTATCCGGGTTTAGTAAGGCAGTAAAAGAGGAGAGGAATATGAAAATTCATCTTTTCTTTACGATGTTAGTTGTCTTACTTGGATTTTTGCTACAAGTTTCATTAGTTGAGTGGATATTTCTCCTCTTATCAATAGGAGGAGTGATCTCCTTAGAACTAATTAATTCGAGTATAGAAAACCTTGTGGATTTAGTGACAGAGGAATTTCATCCATTTGCAAAAAAAGCAAAGGATATGGCTGCGGCGGCAGTCTTTATCTTTTCCATGGTGAGCATCATCATTGGTATGATTATTTTTATACCAAGGCTATGGTAATAGGGAACCGAACCTATTTTCGGTTCCATTTTTATTTGAAATCGCATTCAAGAAAGAGTAAAATAGGGAAACAAATTGAAGGAATTGAGTAATATTTAGAAAATTCAATCTTCTTTATTACAATTTTGCTACAATCGATGAAATGCAGAACAAAATGAGGTAAAATAGGAGTATGCAGTCTCCTTGAAAGGAAGTATTAATTTGAGCAAGCAAGAAACATTAATTAAAGAAGCGAAAATTGCAAGAGAAAAAGCTTATGTACCATATTCGAAGTTCCAAGTGGGAGCTGCCCTCTTAACGACTGATGGGAAAGTATATCATGGGTGTAATGTAGAAAATGCTGCTTTTAGCATGACCAATTGTGCGGAGAGAACTGCGTTTTTCAGTGCATATGCTGGGGGAGATCGTCAGTTTGAGATGCTTGCCGTGGTTGCAGATACAGAAGGTCCTGTCTCTCCATGTGGAGCATGTCGTCAAGTTATTTCAGAGTTATGTCCTAAAGATATGAAAGTCCTTTTAACAAATTTAAAAGGCGATACACAAGAAATCACCGTAGCAGAATTACTACCAGGAGCATTTTCACCGGAGGATCTAAATGAGTAATAATCAAAAGCAAGAGCACAAATCAGGGTTTATTTCAATCATCGGCCGTCCAAATGTTGGGAAATCAACATTCCTCAATCGGGTAATCGGACAAAAAATCGCTATTATGAGTGATAAACCACAAACTACAAGAAACAAAGTACAAGGTGTACTAACAACCAATGATGCACAATTAGTATTTATTGATACACCAGGAATTCATAAGCCAAAGCATAAGCTTGGGGACTTTATGATGAAGGTTGCTCAAAACACATTAAAAGAAGTAGATATTGTTCTTTTTATGGTGAATGCAGAAGAAGGTTTTGGTCGTGGTGAAGAGTTTATTTTAGATAAATTCCAATCAATTAAAACACCTGTATTCCTTGTGATTAACAAAATCGATCTTGTTCATCCTGACCAACTCATGGAAATTATCGTGTCGTATAAAGAAAAATATCCATTTGCTGAAATTATTCCCATCTCTGCGCTTGAAGGAAATAACCTCGAGGTCTTGCTTGATGTGATTAAGAAATATATTCCTGAAGGACCTCAGTATTATCCAGCCGATCAAGTAACAGATCATCCAGAAAGATTTATCGTGTCAGAGCTAATACGTGAGAAGGCATTGCATTTAACAAGAGAAGAAATTCCTCATTCATTAGCGGTTGTTATTGAGAAAATGGAACGCTTAGAAGACAAAGATGTCGTACACGTCATGGCAACCATTATTGTAGAACGTGATTCCCAAAAAGGAATTATTATTGGTAAACAAGGAAGCATGTTAAAGGAAATTGGAAAACGTGCAAGGCATGATATTGAGAACTTGTTGGGAACAAAAGTATTTTTAGAATTATGGGTTAAGGTTCAGAAGGATTGGCGCAACAAAATGTCCCAACTGAGAGATTTTGGGTTCCGTGAGGACGAATATTGATTTACCATTTTTAGATTATTATTCATCTTTCTAGTTTATGCACCTTTTTTATTAACAATATTTTCGACTCATTATTTTTGGTAGACAAGGCTATGATAATGGTAACGATTTGGATTTATTGCTAGTCAACTATTTGAAAGGTGGGGGTTTTTGATGATGGATTTTACCTGGAAAGTTTTTTCGCAAACAGGTAACATTGACACTTATCTGCTCTTTAAGGAGTTAGAGAAGGAGAATCAAGACATACCCGGGAATCAGGATGATGAGCTAGCAGAGGTTGAATTTCCATATCTCTAGGTTTGTCTCGTACTAGGATGGTGTTCTAGATGTTTCAAAAATGCGAAGGCATCGTCATTCGAACAAATCATTATGGTGAAACAAATAAAATAGTGACTCTATTCACACGTGAATGGGGGAAAATCGGGGTGATGGCACGCGGCGCAAAAAAGCCAAACAGCCGTTTAGCTGCCATCACTCAGCTTTTTACATACGGTCAATTCCTAGTGCAAACAAGCAGCGGTCTAGGGAGTTTGCAGCAAGGTGAGATGCTTTCCTCGATGCGCTCAATCAAGGAGGATATCTTCCTAACCGCTTATGCAAGTTACGTTATTGATCTAACAGATAAAAGCACTGACGAAAAAAAGGCAAATCCTTTTTTATTTGAGATGCTATATCAAACGCTAAATTATATTAACGAAGGCTATGACCCAGAAATTATTGTTCATATTTTTGAAGTGAAAATGTTGAATACATTAGGGTTGTATCCTGTTCTTAATCAATGTGCCGTTTGTGGAAGTACAGACGGTCATTTTTCATTTTCAATCAGAGAGGGCGGATTTATCTGTCATCGCTGTTTGGAAAAGGATCCCTATCACTATAAAATTTCTCAATCAACAGTAAAACTACTTCGTTTGTTTTATTTCATTGATATGAGTAGGTTAGGGAATATATCTGTGAAGCAAGAAACAAAGGATGAGCTGAAAAAAATTATTAATGCTTATTATGATGAATACTCTGGTTTACATTTAAAAACAAAAAAATTTCTAAATCAGATTAGTCAATTAGGCAGTATTGATTTTAAGAGTTGACAACGACCTTTGTTTCAGCTAAGATTCAAATTAAATTTAATATTTGCGTTGAAGGAAAGGAGTACTTAACTTTCTCTACTTAGAAGCGATCCTAGGACGGTGTAAGCTAGGAATAGAGTGTTAAGGAAGGGCGTTCCTGAGCAATTTCGGATTAAGGTGGCTGACGTTTTTTAAAATCAGCAAATAGGGTGGAACCGCGGGTAACTCTCGTCCCTATGCTAAAAAGGCATAGGAGACGGGAGTTTTTTGTTTGGGCAAAAATGATTATCTCTTATGCGACAAATTTTGGAGGTGTACGATGAATATTCAAGACATGATTTTAACTTTGCAAAAGCATTGGTCTGATCAAGGATGTATTTTAATGCAAGCTTACGATGTAGAAAAAGGTGCAGGAACTATGAGCCCATATACGTTCTTACGTGCCATTGGCCCTGAACCATGGAATGTAGCGTATGTGGAGCCATCAAGACGACCAGCCGACGGAAGATACGGAGAAAACCCTAATCGCTTGTATCAACATCACCAATTCCAAGTGATTATGAAGCCTTCTCCTGACAATATTCAGGAACTTTATCTTGATTCGTTGAAGGCGCTGGGAATTGATCCTCTTCAGCACGATATTCGTTTTGTTGAAGATAATTGGGAAAACCCATCGCTTGGATGTGCAGGGCTTGGTTGGGAAGTATGGTTAGACGGCATGGAGATAACGCAATTTACATATTTCCAACAGGTAGGGGGACTTGAGTGTAAGCCAGTTTCGGTTGAAATCACTTATGGAATTGAGCGCCTTGCTTCTTATATTCAAGAAAAGGAAAATGTATTTGATTTAGAGTGGACCAACGGATTTACGGTTCGTGATATTTTCTTACAGCCTGAATATGAGCACTCAAAATATACTTTTGAAACGTCAGATCCTGAAATGCTTTTTAATCTGTTTAACATTTATGAAAAAGAAGCACATCGTCAAATGAACGAAGGGCTTGTTCATCCCGCTTATGACTATGTCTTAAAATGCTCTCACGTATTTAATCTTCTAGATGCTAGAGGTGCCATTTCGGTTACTGAACGTACTGGTTTTATCGGTCGATGTAGAAACCTAGCAAGAAAGGTAGCTAAAACGTTCTATGAAGAGAGAGAAAAGTTAGGATTCCCAATTCTACAGCAAAAGGGGGAAGATACACATGAATAAGCAAGATTTATTACTAGAAATCGGGCTTGAGGAGATGCCGGCTCGTTTCGTTACTGGGTCAATTGAGCAGTTAACATCAAAAATAGAGAACTGGTTAAAAGAGAAAAAGATTTCGTTTGATTCCATCACTCATTTTTCTACTCCAAGACGTCTAGCTGTCATTGCTTACGGTGTAAGTACTAGCCAAGAGGATGTTGAGGAAGAGGCAAAAGGACCTGCTAAAAAGATTGCCGTTGACCACGAAGGGAATTGGTCAAAAGCAGCTGTAGGATTTACTAGAGGTCAAGGAATGTCTGTTGAGGATATATATTTTAAAGAGATTAATGGGGTTGAGTACGCTCATGTACGTAAGTTTACAAAGGGGCAAGCGACGAAAGAGATACTTCCGGAGATAGAACATATTATTACCGGACTAACTTTCCCTAAAAATATGCGTTGGGCAAATGAAACACTAAAATATATTCGTCCAATTAAATGGTTACTTGCTATATATGGAACAGAGATTATCCCATTTAAAATTACGAATGTATCGGCAAGCAATCGTACAAACGGGCATCGTTTCCTAGGGAAAGAAGTAGAAATCGGTACACCAGAAGAGTATGTAACTAAGCTTTTAGGTGAATTTGTAATTGCGAATGCAGAAGAAAGAAAAGATGCAATCCTCTCCCAAATTTCTAAGTTAGAAGAAGAGCAAGGCTGGACGATTCCTGTCGATGAGGAATTATTAGAGGAAGTAACGAATCTAGTTGAATATCCAACGGCTTTATTTGGAAGATTTGAGGAAGAATTTCTAGAACTTCCGGAAGAAGTTCTTATCACATCAATGAAAGAGCATCAGCGCTATTTCCCTGTAAAGAAAAAGGACGGAACACTTTTGCCGTTCTTTGTAACAGTAAGAAATGGTGATCATATGCATCTTGAGACAGTAGCAAAGGGAAATGAGAAGGTACTTAGAGCAAGACTATCAGATGCAGCATTTTTCTATAGAGAAGATCAAAAAATGAATATTCCCGATGCTTTAGCTAAGCTTGCTTCAATTGTATATCATGAGGAAATTGGTACCCTTTCTGAAAAGGTTGCACGAGTTCGTTCACTAACAAATCAGTTAGCAGAGTTATTAACCTTTAATGATGAAGATAAAAAGACAGCGGATCGTGCTGCTGAAATCAGTAAGTTTGATTTAGTCACTCATATGGTATATGAATTCCCAGAACTTCAAGGTTTCATGGGTGAGAAGTATGCTAAACAAAAAGGGGAATCTGAAGCGGTTGCTGTTGCCATTAATGAACACTACATGCCAAGAAACGCGGATGACTCTACTCCTAAATCAAATAGTGGGGCACTTCTTGCCTTAGCCGAGAAATTAGATACGATTGTCTCGTTTTTTGCAATTGGCAATATCCCTAGCGGTTCACAGGATCCGTACGCATTAAGAAGACAAGCTTCAGGAATTGTCCAAATCTTAATCAATAAAGAATGGAATGTTTCACTAACTGATCTTTTACGTCTCTCTATCCTTTCCATTAAGGAGAAGGGAATTGGAGAAAAAGGTGAAGAAGAGTTACTACTTGAGCTTGTAGCTTTCTTCAAGCTCCGCTTAAAGCACTATTTACAAGAACAAAGCATTCGCTATGACATCATCGATGCCGTATTAGAAAAGAATATTACAGCTTTACCTACGCTGGTCAAAAAGGCATTTGTTCTGCAAACGAAAAAAGATGGTAGTGGGTTTAAAGAGACGGTTGAAGCTCTTAGCCGTGTGCTAACCATCTCGAATAAAGCAGTGGATAATGCGGAAATCAAAGAATCCCTGTTTGAAAATGAGTACGAGACGGCACTATATAATCAATATCGTGGTGTGAAATTGGGATTGGAATCAAATGAAGCTAGTGAGGAAGAGTTTTTCGACAAACTTGCATCTTTACAAGGGGCAATCAACGACTTCTTTGACCATACAATGGTCATGGCAGAGGATCAAGCGTTGAAAAACAACCGATTAGCATTAATGTCACAGTTGGCAGAATTGATTATCAGCTTTGCGAATGTGAAGGAAATTGTAACAAAATAATCTTTTTTAAAGAGGGCCTTCTTAATGGTGAAGGCTCTTTTTATCCTTATGTCTTTTCATTTATGAGAGATAGTATATAATAATTTTATATAAGTATGACATACATATGAGCCTAAAGGGCGATTAGGTGGTGAGTACAATCGAGCTAAATAAACGGCAAGAGCATATTTTGCAAATTGTGAAGGAAAATGGGCCGATAACTGGAGAGCATATTGCAGAACGACTCAATCTAACGAGAGCTACACTTCGACCAGATCTAGCTATTTTAACCATGGCTGGATATTTGGATGCACGGCCACGGGTAGGTTATTTTTACACAGGGAAATCAGGCACTCAATTATTAACTGAGAACTTAAAGAAACTGTATGTGAAGGATTATCAGTCTATTCCTGTAGTGGTGAACGAAAACGTTTCTGTCTACGATGCGATCTGTACTATGTTTCTCGAAGATGTTGGGACATTATTTGTTGTCGATCAATCTTCATTGCTCACGGGCGTATTGTCGAGAAAAGATCTACTTAGAGCAAGTATTGGAAAGCAGGAACTAACCACATTACCGGTGCATATCATCATGACAAGAATGCCTAATGTTACGATGTGCGGAAAAGACGATCTTCTCATTGATGTGGCACATAAATTAATTGATAAGCAGATTGATGCATTACCTGTTGTTAGGGAATCGGAAAGAGGTTTCGAAGTACTTGGCAGAATTACTAAAACGAACTTAACAAAGGCGTTTGTCGCATTAGCAGAAGGAAATTAATGAACGAAAACGAAATTACTCGATTCGCATAAGATTATTACAAATGATGTAGGAGATGAGGAAGTATGGGGAAAATGCCAATCGTCTACGTGGTATCTGATTCTGTAGGAGAAACTGCAGAGCTCGTGACAAAAGCAGCGATAAGCCAATTTGATGGACAAGAAGTCACAATCAAAAGGTTTCCATATGTAGAGGATAAATCCAATATTGACGAAGTGATTTCACTTGTGAAATTAGACGGTGGGATGGTTGCCTATACACTTGTTAAGCCAGATATGCGCGAGTATATGAGGGATACAGCGAAGGCAGAAGGAATTTATGCTTGTGATATTATTGGACCTTTAATTGACCAAATTCAGGATATTTGTGGGAAACAACCTTTATTTGAACCGGGTTTAGTTAGGAAGCTTGATGAGGATTATTTTAAAAAGGTGGAAGCAATTGAATTTGCCGTTAAGTATGATGATGGTCGGGATCCACGTGGAATCTTAAAGGCGGATATCGTCTTAGTAGGTGTTTCGAGAACTTCAAAAACCCCATTATCACAGTATCTGGCTCATAAACGTATTAAAGTGGCGAATGTTCCACTTGTTCCAGAGGTTGACCCTCCTGAGGAATTGTTTAAAGTACCTTCAGAGAAATGTTTCGGATTAAAAATAAGCCCGGAAAAACTAAATAATATTAGGCGTGAAAGACTTCTTTCTTTGGGTTTAAATGATCGAGCAAGCTATGCGAATATCGAACGAATTAAAGAAGAAATTGAGTATTTTGATAAAATTGTCTCAAGAATTGGATGTCATGTAATCGATGTAACCAACAAAGCTGTTGAGGAAACAGCTAATGTCATTTTAAACCGTTACTTAAAAAGAGGATAAATAAAAGAAATAGCGCATAGAATGATGTGCTATTTCTTTTTATTGTTTGGAGAGTATCACAAAAAAAGTGATGGAAAAATAGACTTTTATATACTATAATAAAAAATTGTGATAAAAATGTATCAGATTAGGTTTAGACTTCACTATGAACGAATAAACTATTTATTGTCAGAAGTCAAGATACTCGTCCGAAAAAAATTCGACAAACGCTTTTCCACTAAGTTATTCCTCGAAATAAGAAGGAATATATGGAGTGATGTAGAATTAATAGTACATTAGGTTTACCAAAGGTTCTTGTTGATGCAGATTCCTGTCCAGTGAAGCAGGAAATTGTCGAAATCGCGTCGAATTTTTCATTGGAAGTAATTTTTGTTGCATCTTATAATCATATGAGCACAACAGAAGCTGCAGGAACATGGAAATATGTCGATACGGGTAAGGAGGAAGTTGACTTATATATCATGAACCATGTTGATAAAGGAGACTTTGTAGTCACCCAAGACATCGGGTTAGCTTCGACACTCGTGAATAAAGGTGTTTATGTACTTTCTCCAAGGGGGAATGTATACGAAGAGAAAGATATTAATCTTGCTCTTGATATGAGGTATCTTGCCGCAAAAGCTAGGCGACAAGGGGTACACTCAAAAGGGCCCAAACGTTTTGGTCAAAATGACCGAGATGATTTTGCGAAAAATTTTTATAGCATTTTGTCGAAATTTGCAGGAAATCTATAATTTATCGCGAATTACCACTAATACCTGGAGTTGTTTTCATGGCAGAACGTATCCCTGAGGATAAAATTAATGAAATTCGCCAGGCGGTTGATATAGTGGACGTGGTTAGCGACTATGTTCAGCTGAAAAAACAAGGTCGTAATTATTTTGGACTTTGTCCGTTTCATGGAGAAAACTCTCCTTCCTTCTCCGTTTCTCCGGATAAGCAAATTTATCATTGTTTCGGATGTGGAGCGGGTGGAAATGCATTCTCTTTCTTAATGGAACAAGAAGGTGTCTCATTTATAGAAGCGGCTGTTAAATTAGCTGAAAAAGGAAATGTTGAGCTACATATCGAATCGTCATCTCACACTACTTCTAGGACGATCCCGAATGATTTTCAGCAGATGATTGATGCCCACGATTTATTACGTAAATTCTATCATCATTTGCTCGTAAACACAAAAGACGGTCAACATGCACTTGAGTACCTTTTATCGAGAGGCTTTACTAATGAAGCGATTGCTAAATTTCAAATAGGTTATTCATTAAATTCGTGGGATTTTGTTTACAAATTTCTATCGAAACGTAATTACCCCCCTGATGTGATGGAAAGGGCTGGGCTGGTTATTAAACGTGAACGAGATGGAACTTATTTTGATCGCTTCAGAGACCGCATAATGTTTCCTATATTAGACCACAAAGGCAATACAATTGCGTTTTCAGGAAGATCATTAGGGGCTAATGAGCCAAAATATTTAAATAGTCCTGAAACAGCAATTTTTAACAAAAGTAAAATTTTATATAATTTTCACCAAGCAAGGGCAAGTATTAAAAAAACGAATCAAATCGTATTATTTGAGGGGTTTGCTGATGTAATAGCTGCCGATCGATCAGGTGTACTCAATGGAGTTGCAACCATGGGAACATCATTGACAGACGATCACATCGTGTCGATCAGGCGGAGCGCTGAAGCAGTAACGATTTGTTACGATGGAGACAATGCTGGTATTGAAGCCGCTCACCGTGCTAGTCAGCTTCTTCATTCAGCGGGGATACAGGTCCGTGTGGCGATATTGCCAGATGGAATGGACCCTGATGATTATATTCGCCAAAATGGTGAAGAGAAATTTCAAAACGAAATTATCTCTGCTAGTGTTACATTAATGAATTTTAAACTTCGATATTTAAGACGAGGAAAGGATTTAAATAATGAAGGAATTCGCCTCCAATATATCGAAGAAGTATTAAAGGAAATAAGCCAACTAGAGAAGGTAGTAGAACGAGATCACTATTTGAGACAGCTGGCAAGTGAATTTTCACTTTCACTCGATGCATTAAAGCAACAACAAAAACAATTTTTCTTTGCGAACAAAAAAGGAAATCGTGAGCAATACGTTCAAAAAAGAAATCAAGATGTGGTTATCAAACAATCTTCCAACCTAAGGCCGGCTTATGAAACTGCAGAAAGACGTTTAATAGCTTATATGTTGAAGGATTCTGACATAGCATATAAAGTGCAGGATTTGTTAAACGGTACTCCCTTTAATATTGATGAACATCAAGCGATCATAACATACTTGTATGGTTACTATGAAAAGGGATTCCAACCGAATCCAAGTGATTTCCTAACATATATAAAAGATGAAAAGCTTAGACGTACAGTAGCAGATATTGGAATGATGTCTATTGGTGAGGAAATAAGCGACCAGGAGCTTTCCGATTACATTAAGCAGGTGTTTAATTATCAAAAGATGTTAAAAATAAAAGAAAAAGAAGCAGAAGAGAAAGAAGCAGAGAGACAAAAGGATCATGGTAGGGCAGCAGCGATTGCGATGGAAATTATCCAATTGCGCAAAACATTAAAAGCTTGAGATTGTTGTTTGACTTTGGAAGGAGGGGTACATATGGCTGAAAAATCGGCCCGTTCAAAAGAGGTTGATTCAGATTTGACCCTAGAACAAGTAAAAGATCAGTTAACAGAGGTTGGAAAGAAAACAGGGGTTCTAGCCTATGACGATATTGCAGAGAAATTATCTAATTTTGATGTAGACTCAGATCAAATGGATGAGTTTTATGAATTTTTAGGTGAGCAAGGTGTTGAACTAGTTGGAGAGTCCGAAGACGGAGATCCTAATATACAGGAGCTTGCTAAAGGTGAAGAAGAATTTGATTTAAATGATCTAAGCGTACCACCAGGAGTGAAAATCAATGACCCTGTTCGGATGTACTTAAAAGAAATCGGTCGAGTAGACCTATTGTCTGCCGAAGAGGAAATTGAGCTCGCTAACCGTATTGAACAAGGTGACGAAGAAGCAAAGCGCCGATTAGCAGAAGCAAACCTACGTCTTGTGGTTAGTATTGCAAAACGTTATGTTGGTCGCGGTATGTTGTTTCTTGATTTGATTCAAGAAGGAAACATGGGATTAATCAAAGCGGTTGAGAAATTTGATTATCGCAAAGGGTTTAAATTCAGTACGTATGCTACTTGGTGGATACGACAAGCAATTACTCGTGCGATTGCTGACCAAGCCAGAACGATTCGTATCCCCGTTCATATGGTGGAAACAATAAATAAACTAATTCGTGTTCAACGTCAGCTACTTCAGGATCTTGGACGTGAACCAACTCCAGAAGAAATTGGAGAAGATATGGACTTAACTCCTGATAAGGTTCGTGAAATCCTGAAAATTGCTCAAGAACCAGTTTCATTAGAAACACCAATTGGTGAAGAAGATGACTCGCATTTAGGTGATTTCATTGAAGACCAGGATGCTACATCACCTTCAGAGCATGCTGCTTATGAGCTGTTAAAAGAACAGCTTGAAGATGTTCTTGATACTTTAACCGACCGTGAAGAAAATGTATTACGACTACGTTTTGGACTTGATGATGGCCGTACGAGAACTTTAGAAGAAGTTGGAAAAGTGTTTGGTGTCACAAGAGAACGTATCAGACAAATTGAAGCAAAAGCGTTAAGGAAGTTAAGACACCCTAGCCGTAGCAAGCGTTTGAAGGATTTCTTAGAATAAAATGATTGTCTAAAAATAGTTTACTTCTTACAATAGAGGTAAACTATTTTTATGTTCAGCAAGAGAAAGGACAAGGTATGAGTGATAATCGGAAAGAAATCATTGTTAAAGAAATTTATTATTGGAAAGAAACGAAGCTGTTACCAGAACAATATTGCAATTTTTTATTAGCTTTATATACAGAAGGTGAACAAGTTAATGGAAAGAAAGTTGGAAAAAGAAGCACAAAGAGAAAGTTTTTCCTCGCTTACACTCCATTGCTACTGATTCCAATTGGTATATTTATATATTTTACTGAATTATCTTTCTTTTTGCAAATGACTCTTTATGCTTTATTGCTATTATTTGGATTTGGTGCTAGTTTTTATTTTTTTAGAAAAGCGACAGACTTTATTGTTCCAATGATTTCTACAGCTCTCATCGCTTTATTATGCTCAGTAGATTTTGTCACTTATGTTTTTCCTAATAGTGGTATAAGCCTCTATGCAATCATTATTTTAAACTGTATAGCTTGGTTTCTTATTGGAAGAAAAGCTAAATTATTGTCCTTTGTTATTTCTTCCATATTAGGACTGTTATTACTAATTGGGTCTATATTTATATAATGATTATTTATTATAAAATTTAAAATGTTGAGAAAATTATTTAACTCCTTATATAATAAGTATGAAAGCGATTTCATCATTAGGCTTAAGGAGGAGAAAAACGTGAATTTTGATTTAACATCAGAACAAAGCATGATCCTTCGAACAATTAGAGAATTTGCAAATGAAGAGGTTGCACCAGGTGCGCTCGAAAGAGACCTTCATAAGCAGTTCCCACATGAGGTGTTTCAAAAGCTAACTGAATTAGGTTTAATGGGGCTTCCGTTTCCAGAAGAATACGGTGGTGGGGGAGCAGATACAATAAGCTTTGCCATAGTCACAGAGGAGCTAAGTAGAGCCTGTGCATCTACTGGAATTACGTATTCAGCCCATATATCGCTGGGGGGTGCTCCGCTCCATTTGTTTGGTACAGAAGAACAAAAGAGAAAATATTTAATTCCGATTTGTACAGGAGAATCCTTTGGAGCCTTTGGGCTAACCGAACCCAATGCTGGTTCTGATGCAGGAGGTACTAAGACGAGAGCGATTGAGAAAGATGGCAAGTTTGTTATAAATGGTAATAAATGTTATATTACAAATGCAAGCTACGCAAAGCATTTAGCCATTACCGCAGTAACTGGGGAACAAAATGGGAAAAAAGAAATTAGTGCTATTATTGTTCCAACGAATTCCCCTGGCTTTCAGGTTATCAGCAATTATGAGAAAATGGGGCTTCATGCCTCAAATACAACCGAGTTAGTATTAGAAGATGTTCAAGTACCAACTGAGAACTTACTAGGAAAGCGTGGAGAGGGGTTTAAACAGTTTTTAATCACTCTTGATGGGGGAAGGATTGGAATTGGTGCAATGGCAGTAGGTATTGCTCAGGCGGCTTACGAAAAGGCATTGAGCTATGCGAAGCAAAGACAGCAATTTGGAAGATCATTGTCACATTTTCAGGCGATACAATTCAAGCTTGCAGACATGGCTATGAAGATTGAACTTGCTAGAAATATGGTTTATAAAGCTGCTTGGTTAAAAGATCAAGGACGTTCCTTTACAAAGGAAGCTTCCATGTGTAAACTTTACGCTTCGGAAATTTGTATGGAGGTTACTGATCAAGCCGTACAAATACACGGGGGATATGGGTATATGAAGGATTATCATGTGGAACGATATATGCGTGATGGAAAGTTAACAGAAATTGGTGAAGGTACTTCAGAAATTCAACGAATGGTAATTGCACGAGAAATTGGTTGTTAGCTTTCCTTCGTTTATGACAGACCTCACAAAAACTAGTGAGGTTTTGTCTAAAATGAGAACATAATGTGACAAAGTTTACTTTAGTACTTTTCCTTCTGCCCATTTTCAAGTAAAATAGATATTGTTTGCATTCTATATTTAAATAGTTTTTGATGTACTTACATAAGGGAGGGAAAAGCATGAATCGCAATCCGATTATTCCATTTGTCTTAATCATGGTTCTTGGTATTGCTGCGATGTTCCTTTTTTCGTTTAAAGGCTTAGGTGACAGTAAGGAACTAGCTGCAGAACAAGAAGGCGGTGGAGAACAGGCAGAAGAGGTTTCAAACAATCCTGAAGATATTTATAAGTCTGCGGGCTGTATTGGATGTCACGGGGATTCATACCAAGGGGGCGTAGGTCCAGCTTTAACAGGTGTTGGTGACAAACTGTCGAAAGAAGAAATTGAAGACATTCTTGTAAACGGAAAAGGCTCAATGCCATCAGGACTCGTTACTGCTGAGAATGCAGGAGCAATGGCTGATTGGTTAATGGAGCTTAAATAAGTAAGCGTTTTAAGTCCTTTGCATATGTAAAGGACTTTTTTTATACTGTATGTAATCAAATAAAGAGTTGGTGTTTGTAAATGAATGTGGAAAAATTATCGAAAAGACTTAGCACCGTTGCAAATTTTATTCCAGAGGGTGCGAAACTAGCTGATATAGGTTCTGATCATGCCTATCTTCCTTGTCATGTAGTGAAAGCAGGAAAAGTACCTTATGCAATAGCAGGCGAAGTGGTTGAAGGACCTTTTCAATCTGCAAGAAAACAAGTAGAAATGGAAGGGTTAACGAAACAAATTAATGTTCGAAAAGGGAATGGTCTTGAAGTTATTGGTGCAGGTGAAGTAGAATGCATTACCATTGCCGGTATGGGTGGTGCCCTTATTGCCAGCATCCTTGAAGAGGGAAAGGAAAAGCTTGAGGGTGTGAACAGACTTGTGCTTCAACCGAATATTAGTGCTATTTCGATACGATTGTGGCTCCTAGAAAATGGATGGAGTCTCATAAATGAAGCTATTTTAGAAGAGGACGGCAAGATTTATGAAATCTTGGTTGCTGAAAGAGGAGATCCCAAATCTGTTTATTCTGAGAACATCGAAAACCAATTGCTATTCGGACCGTTTTTAAGTAAAGAAAAGAATGAGGCTTTTATTCATAAGTGGACGGCTGAATGGAATAATTGGGAACGCATTTTAAATCAAATGAGCCAATCTAGCCAAACAGCAGAAAAAATAGAAAAGAAAATGGAAATACAGAAGAAGATTTCAATGGTAAAGGAGGTTCTAGGAGAATGAAAAGCGTAAATGGGCATGAAATTATTAGTCTCTTTGAACAATTTTCACCAAAGAACCTAGCGCTAGAAGGAGATAAGATTGGTTTACAAATTGGTAGACTAAATAAAAAAATTTCAAATGTAATGATCGCACTAGATGTACTAGAAGAAGTAGTGGATGAAGCCATACATAATAATGTTCAATTGATCATTGCTCATCATCCACTCATTTATCGTCCTTTACAAAAGCTCGTGACAGATACAGCAACAGGTCGAATCATTGAAAAATTAATCAAGCATGATATCGCTGTATATGCAGCTCACACGAATCTGGACGTTGCAGAAGGCGGAGTAAATGATTTGCTGGCAGACGCCCTGCAATTATCAAACAGAGAGGTTCTCGTTCCAACCTACGATTCTGAATTACTTAAACTCGTTGTCTATGTTCCAATCGGGTATGAAGAAGCTATAAAAAAAGCAATAGCTGATGCGGGAGCAGGTTCAATAGGGCAGTACTCTCACTGTTCCTTTACATCTGAAGGAAAGGGAGAGTTTATTCCTTTAGAAGGGGCAAATCCTTTCTATGGGACGATAGGAAAAGTGGAGCAAGTGGAAGAAGCTAGAATTGAGACCGTGTTTCCTGCTCATCTAGAAAAGAAGGTACTATCTGCTCTAATGAAAGCACATCCATACGAAGAAGTAGCATATGATATGTACCGACTAAAAAATAAACCAAAGTCACTTGGTTTGGGTAAGATAGGGACCGTCCAAGAAACAACCCTCCGAGAATTCGCAGATTTTGTGAAAGTAGCCCTAGATGTACCTACCGTTCGAGTCGTTGGGGACTTAGATTCTAAGGTGAAAAAGGTTGCTGTACTTGGTGGGGATGGGAATAAATATATTCAAACTGCAAACTTCAAAGGTGCGGATGTATATATAACGGGTGATATGTATTATCACGTTGCTCATGACGCCATGATGCTAGGATTAAATATCATTGATCCAGGTCATAATGTAGAAAAGGTTATGAAGCAAGGAGTTGCAAACAAGCTTACGGAAATGTGTAAGCAAAAAGGATATGAAGTAAATATTTTTGCGTCAACCATCCATACGGACCCTTTCCAATTTGTGTAAGAAACAAAAAAGCCACGAGAGTTCGTGGCTTTTTTAGGTTATATTAATTTTTTACTTTAGGTAATATTTTGTGAAGTGGTACTTTCTTCTCTCGAGTCCATGTAGATTCATCAATAGGATTAAATTGCTCGATAAAGGCAATGACTTCTTTTGTAATTGGAGTAGGTGTTGATGCTCCGGAGGTTACTCCTACGGTTCGTGCATCTTTAATCCAATCAATATTTAATTCTGATATATCACTAATTCGATAAGCCTTCGTCCCCGCGATTTCTTCGGAAACTTGCGCCAGACGATTAGAGTTATTACTTTTTGGATCACCAACAACGATCACCACATCAGTCTCACCTGCTTGTTCGGCAACCGCTTCTTGTCGAACTTGTGTAGCCATACAGATTTCCTTATGAAATTCTGCATGTGGATATTTCTTTTCAATTTTCTCCATAATATGGCCAACATCCCATTGGCTCATTGTTGTTTGATTCGTAACAAGTATTTTGTCAGCATGAATGGCTAATGAATCAACATCTGCTTCAGTCTCTACAAGGTGAACGATATCAGGGGCTACTCCAATCGCTCCTTCTGGTTCCGGATGCCCTTTTTTACCAATATAGATCACTTGATAACCTTCATCCTTTTTTGCTTCAATCAGCTGATGGGTGCTTGTTACATCTGGACAAGTAGCATCGATTGTAACAAGTCCTTTTTTCTTTGCTAACTCTCTGACTTCTGGAGATATACCATGGGCAGTAAAGATAACAGTCCCTTTATCTACTTGTTCTAGTATTTGTTTTCGATTAGGGCCGTCTAGCGTAATAATCCCTTCTTCAGCAAAAGCATCCGTAACGTGCTTGTTGTGTACAATCATTCCTAATATATATATAGGCCGTGGCAGAGATTTATCAAGTGCTGCATTTCTTGCAATGACCATCGCGTCAACAACACCATAGCAATAGCCACGAGGCGATATTTTTATAACTTTCATTGAGTTGGATCTCCCCTTTAAGCATGCTTATTCTATCATTATATATAAAGTGTGATGATTATACAAAGAAGAGAAAAAGGAATATGCTACGCGCATATTCCTTTAGACATATATTTTAGGTACTGATTTTCCGTGTAATCTTTTTGGTACCACCTCTTCAATCTCGACCGAGTGTGTATCGTTTTCAGTACTCACTGGGTTCGTACGTTTTCGTTTTGTTTCAGGTTTTTGCTCTGAATTGGTGGACTCTATATCTACATCTTCTTTAGTTTCCTCATCAGAACTCGCAGCATTTAAACCACGGTATAGTTTCCACATTGCTGGTAAGTTTTTAACAATTGGACCATACTGCTGTACCATCGGTCCGATTTGCTGAGCGGTGTTTAATACCCGTTGCGTATTATTCAGGAAACCCGTAATTGCAGTGGGGTCTGCTAGTGATTTTAACAGCCCGCCACCTCCAGCTGGTGCAGCAGAGCGAGCAGCATTACCAAACATTTGCATACCGGCTTGTGCGCCTTGAGTTTTCCCTTTGCCAAGTAATTTAGCAAGTAAACCTCCACCGCTATTTCTTGTGGGACCCCTCATTCCTCTTGCAGCATTTCCCCCCATAGGGGCTCTGTTCATCCCCATATTCCCCATTCTTGTTGGGGGCATCATTGGTCTCATTTGGTTTCGTCCAAATCCAAGCATAGGTTGAGGCATTCCTCCACGAACAGGAAATGGTTGTCTTGGTGGCATACGAACAACCTCCTTTCATAATTTTCCCTCTTATACCCTATGCAACAACTGGATATTTGGTCTAGGTGAATGATGATAAGTTATGAACTGGTTTGAAAATACTGTAATTCGTAAAACATAATTATATGGAAGTGAACTGTAGGTGGCGCTTTATGAAGAACTTTATTATAATTACATGATGGGTATGGACATCCTTACCAAAACTGAAGGAGCTTTAATAATGACGAAGACAAAATTTTCAACGTATCAACTTAAACCATTTATAAACAAGGCGATTGAAGCCATTGGATTTTATGAACCAACTGAAATTCAAGAAAGATTGATTCCGACGGTACTAAAAGGTGAAAGTGCAATTGGACAATCTCAAACAGGGACTGGGAAAACACATTCGTATGTATTACCAGTTCTTCATAAAATTAATCCTATGAAGCAAGAGGTACAAGCTGTAATCACCGCGCCAACAAGAGAGCTTGCCACACAAATTTACCAAGAGGTATTAAAGGTCACCGAGCATGCGAATGAGGGTGAAGAGATCACAAGTCGTCTTTTTATCGGTGGCACAGACAAAGTTCGTACCATTGAGAAACTAAAAACTCAACCACATATCGTTGTTGGGACTCCAGGTCGTATTAATGATTTAGTAAAGGAACAAGCCCTTTTTGTACATACGGCAAGCATGTATGTGGTCGATGAAGCAGATTTAATGCTTGATATGGGATTTTTAGAAGACGTTGACCAAATTGGAGCAAGAATGCCAGAAAAGCTTCAAATGCTTGTTTTTTCAGCAACTATTCCAGAAAAGCTAAAACCATTTCTGAAGAAATATATGGAAAATCCAAAATACATTCATATCGAACCGAAGCAGTTAACGGCAGCAAAAATTGAACATATTCTTCTTCCATCAAGACATCGTGAAAAGTCAACACTCGTGTACGAGGCACTAAAGCTGTATAACCCGTATTTAGCGATTGTCTTTACTAATACAAAGAAAAAAGCCGAGGAAGTTGCCACAGCACTTACTCATAAAGGCTTGAAGGTTGGTAGAATTCATGGGGATTTAAGTCCTCGTGAACGTAAGCGGATGATGAAGCAAATCACGGATTTAGAATTTCAATATATTGTGGCTACCGATTTAGCTGCAAGAGGTATTGATATTCCAGGGATTAGCCATGTGATTAACTATGAACTACCAACTGACTTAGATTTTTATGTACACCGCGTCGGTAGAACAGCTAGAGCGGGGAATTCGGGAATAGCTCTCACTATTTATGAACCATCTGATGAAGATGCATTAAATAGGCTTGAAAAACTGGGGATTGAATTTAAGCATATTGATATTAAAAAAGGTGAACTCTCGGAGCTTGAAGATCGTAACAGACGTAAAAAGAGAACGAAGCAGTCTGATGAGGTAGATAAGCTGGCGAAGTCTTTTGTTAAAAAACCAGCAAAGGTGAAGCCAGGCTATAAGAAGAAGATGCAGTTTGAAATGGATAAAATTAAGAAAAGACAGAACCGATTGAAAAAGAAATAACAGGTGGGAGAGTGTGAAAATGCTAAAATTAGGTTCACATGTTTCAATGAGTGGGAAAAGTATGTTGCTAGCATCAAGTGAAGAAGCGGTCTCATATGGTGCGAATACTTTCATGATCTACACAGGTGCTCCTCAAAATACTAGAAGAAAGAAAATTGAAGATTTAAATATCGAAGCAGGTCAAAAGCATATGGAGCTAAATGGAATCAATCTAGAAGATATTGTTGTTCATGCTCCATATATTATTAATATTGGAAATACTACGAACCCAGATACATTTGACCTTGGTGTACGATTTTTAAAATCAGAAATCGAACGTACAGAGGCGATCGGTGCAAAGCAAATTGTTCTGCATCCAGGAGCCCATGTAGGAGCAGGGGAAGAAGCTGGAATCAAGAAGATCATTGAGGGTCTTAATGAGGTTCTAACAGGAAATGAGCAGCTTCAAATTGCTCTAGAAACAATGGCTGGCAAAGGATCTGAATGTGGAAAAAGCTTCGAAGAATTAGCGATGATCATAGATGGTGTCAAACATAATGAGAAGCTTTCTATTTGCTTTGACACTTGTCATATTCATGATGCGGGGTATAATATTGTTGAGGATTTTGATGGAGTTCTTAATGAGTTTGATAAAACCATTGGAATTGACCGCTTAAAGGTCCTTCATATTAATGATAGTAAGAATGATCGTGGTTCAAGAAAAGATAGACATGAAAATATTGGATATGGAAAGATTGGATTTGAAGCACTTTCTTACATCGTGCATCATCCGCAGCTAATGAGTATTCCAAAAATCCTTGAAACACCGTTTGTTGGGGAAGATAAGAATAATAAAAAAGCACCGTACAAACAAGAGATTGAAATGTTAACTTCAAACACATTTAACGAAAACTTACTCGAACATATTATGGCATAGAAAAGAGAAGGCTCATTGAATAATGGGCCCTCTATTTAATTATTTTGTGAATTGTGTAACCAACTGACTGACGGCTTTTGCTGTCGCAGGGCTCGTTAATTTTTCAATTTCCTTTAACAGTTTCGCTCTTTCAGAGGCATTGAAAATATCTACATGTCGCCCCCTAAGATAAGATGCAATTTTTTTCGCCTCATTAACGCTAATGGCAACCCCAAATTGTTTGGCGTATTTCAGTAACTCTTCTGTCGAGATTGTGTTTATTTTGTGATTAACAATTGAATGAAAAATACTCACGAATTCACCACTCCCTGATGTTAATCTATGTGGCTACCAAATAAAAGGTGTAAACAAAGAGGGCAGGAAGTACTTCCTTTACATCTCTTCATTTCTCATGTATACTACTTTTGGTAAATCGGAATGATTCTGATAATAATAGGTGGTAAAAATGAAAGATATTATAAATGTAAATAAACTGACTTATAAGTACGAAAAGGAAAATGTACTTGAAGATATTCATTTTTCGGTTCCTCGCGGAGCATTTTTAGGACTTGTTGGACCTAATGGGTCAGGAAAGTCTACTTTACTTAAAATAATCTTAGGCTTATTAAAGCTTCAAAAGGGAGAAGTCGAATTATTTGGAACAGCCATTGAGCAGTTTAAAGATTGGCATCGAATAGGCTTTGTTTCTCAGAAAGCAAATTCCTTTAATTCGGGATTCCCTGCAACAGTATATGAAGTTGTATCAAGTGGGTTAACCAAAAAAGTAGGATTGTTTAAAAGGCATAAGGAAGAGGATAAAGAGAAGATACGAGCAGCGATTGATTCTGTGGGGCTAACTGAAAAAATAGGAAGCAATATCGGTGAGTTATCAGGAGGACAACAACAAAGAGTTTTTATAGCTCGTGCATTAGTAAGTGACCCAGACTTACTTATTTTAGATGAGCCAACAGTTGGTGTTGATGCAAAGAATGTCCAATCGTTCTACGAAATGCTTACGGAGCTTAATCAAGATCGAGGTATTACTTTAATTTTAGTAACTCATGATATAGGCACGATTACAGATAAAGTGACCCATGTTGCTTGCTTGAATAAGCATATGCACTTTCATGGTGATACGGAGGAGTTTGAAAAACAAAATATGTCTGACCTTTATGGCCATGATGTTCAAGTTCTTATGCATCAACATGACCATCAACATCATCATCATGTTCATCATCACGGAGGGGAAAACCGGTGATTGAAGCGATATTTAAATACGAATTTTTACAAAATGCATTTCTTACAGGTGCAATTATTGGAATAATTGCACCTTTACTCGGTGTCTATATTGTTGTAAGAAGACTTTCTCTAATAGCCGATGCTTTAAGTCATGTTACCTTAGCCGGAATAGCGGCAAGCTTGCTTTTAGAAAAAAGGTTTTTGCTCACTACGGGATTAAATCCCATCTATCTAGGAATGACCTTTTCTGTAGTAGGTTCTTTGTTTATAGAAAAGCTTAGAACCGTATATAAACATTATCAAGAATTGGCTATCCCAATTATATTGTCTAGTGGTATTGGCTTAGGTGTTATTTTTATTTCATTAGCCGATGGTTTTAATACAGATTTATATAGTTATTTATTCGGTAGCGTTAGTGCAGTAAGCCGAACAGATTTAATTATTATCATCATCATCAGTATGATTGTGGTAGCTTTTATTACGCTTTTATATAAGGAATTATTTCTTCTATCATTTGATGAAGAACACGCAAAAGCCTCAGGTATAGCGGTAAAGTCTCTTCATTTCTTTTTCATTGTTTTAGTTGCATTAGTCATTGCAGCTTCGATGAGAATTGTTGGAATTTTACTAGTATCTTCTCTCATGACTCTCCCTGTAGCTGCAAGTATTCGGGTTGCAAAAGGATTTAAACAAACAATCCTACTTTCTATCGTTTTCGGAGAAGTTTCTGTACTCGGTGGGTTAACCATATCTTATTATCTTGATTTGGCCCCGGGTGGAACGATTGTAGTTATTGCTGTATTGATTCTCATTCTTGTTATATTATTAAAGAAAATGTTCCAATGGAAACATGAGGTGAGAGTATGAATGTAACTGAAGCTCTTGAGTTATTAAAAAATAAAGGCTACAAGCATACAGGGAAAAGAGAAGAAATGCTTGGTCTTTTTGCTAACAGTAATAAATATTTAACGGCTAAGGACGTGCTTGACCAGATGAAGGATCATTATCCTGGGTTAAGCTTTGATACGATTTATCGCAATCTCTCGTTATTTGTAGATCTAGGTATTTTTGAAATGACTGAATTATCAGGTGAAAAACATTTTCGTTATTCTTGTGAAAGTAAACACCATCACCATCATTTTATTTGTTTGGACTGTGGAAAAACGAAGGAAATTGATACTTGCCCCATGAATAGTTTACAGGAAAGCTTGAAGGACTATGATATCTCTGGCCATAAATTTGAAATTTATGGCCGATGCCCAGAATGTACGCTTAATTAAAAATTTAACAATTGAACCATTTCTCAACCCAATTATTGGCTTCCTTCCAACTAAAAACTCTTTTTACCTCATTTGGAAGGGAGCCTTGATTATAAGGCGTATCAAATAGAAGTACAGGTATATGGCATTTTTTCGCAATTTCAATGGCATTTTCATACTTATCTTCAAAAAATATTTCCACCCCGTACTTTTTTGCTGCTTCTACTTTTTCATGTGATCCGATAAGTTCTAAATGATCGTAGCTGATCCCATGGTTAATAAACCACTCTTTGGTCACCTCTAACACATTTTCTCCACGTGCGCTGATGAAAATTAATTCGTGGTGTTTTCCCCATTCTAATAATACTTCCTTTGCACCCATAGCTAATGGCGACATAGTGAAGATGTCTGCCTCTTTTTGTTCATACCAGTTGGTAAATTCTTTTTCTGGAACATTCACTACTTTTAATAAATCATAGTCAGTTAAATCTGCGAGTGATAATTGTAATTGAAAGGCTTCATTTATAAAAGGAACTATAGCTGCAGGGCAGGTAATGGTTCCATCAATATCAAATCCTAATGTTCTTTTCTTCATGTAGTACTTCCCCATTTCGTTATATTCCATCATTGAAAATAGTCGAATTAGAAATGATTAACAACATAATTGTTGCGTAAAAGCAAATAATAATACTGCTCCTATCAAAGGAAAGCGAGGGATGAATATGGCAGATCAAGAACGCAACAACGAAGGGTCATTTGATTACCTTCGTACGAGCGACAATGTTGGTGAAACAAATAAATACCAACCTGCAGATTATTTAGAAGAAACCTCAGCTGAAATTGCTGCACCAACTACTTTTAACAGAGAAAGAACAACAAATAATGTTGGTCAGACGATGAAAAGCGGCACAGGGATAGGGTTTGCTGCTTTAATCATTTCTATCCTTTCATTGTTTGTTGCCCCAATCTTGTTTGGAGCAGTTGGGATTGTATTAGGGTTTATCGCCCGAAGACGTGGAGCAACTGGCCTTGGTAGCTGGGCTATCGGGATTGGAGCGATTTCAATCATTGTCGGTATGTTTATACTACCATTTTTTTAACCGCTACAGATAAAAGGAGAGGCTCCGGCGATACGCCAGAGCCTCTTTCTCTAATTATGATTGCAGTGCTTCCTGATCACGTTTTGCTTGAAATTCTGCAGCAATTTGATCGATTTCCTTTTTAAGCTCTTCCACCATTGTTGCTTCAGGAACTTTGCGGACAATTTCTCCTTTACGGAATAAAAGGCCTTCGCCTCGTGCTCCCGCTATTCCTATATCGGCTTCTCTAGCTTCACCAGGACCATTTACAGCACAGCCCAATACAGCCACTTTAATTGGTACTTTAATCTGCTGAATGTACTCCTCTACCTCGTTTGCGATCGAAATTAAGTCAATTTCAATTCTTCCACATGTTGGACAAGAAATAAGTGTTGCCGCATTTGAAGATAAACCAAATGATTTTAATAATTCACGGGCAACCTTCACTTCTTCTACAGGGTCAGCACTAAGTGAAATTCGAACGGTGTTGCCAATTCCCTTGCTTAAGATCGCTCCCAAACCAGCTGCACTTTTTACAGTACCTGCAAACAAAGTTCCTGATTCAGTAATTCCAAGATGTAAAGGATAATCGAACGCTCTTGCCGCTTTATCATAGGCTTCAATAGCAAGATTAACATCTGATGCCTTCATACTGACGATGATATCATGAAAGTCGAGGTCTTCTAAAATTTTGATATGGTGCAAGGCACTTTCTACCATACCATCGGCTGTTGGGTACCCATATTTCTCTAATATTCTTTTCTCCAATGAACCAGCATTGACACCAATTCGGATTGGAATGCCCTTCTCTTTAGCTGCTTTAACAACTGCCTCCACTTTTTCGCGGCGACCAATATTACCGGGATTAATACGGATTTTATCCGCACCTCCCTCAATGGCTTTTAGAGCTAGTTTGTAATCAAAGTGGATATCTACCACAAGAGGAATATTAATTCTCTTTTTAATTTCAGAAATGGCGTTAGCTGCTCTTTCATCAGGACAAGCAACACGAACGATTTGACAACCGGCTTCTTCTAGCCTCTTTATTTCAGCAACCGTGGCCTCAACATCATGAGTTTTTGTGGTAGTCATGCTTTGAATAACAACTTCATTATTTCCACCAATAGTTAAAGGTCCGACTTTTATGGGACGAGTTTTTGTACGATGTATAATTTCACTCAACAGTGATTCTCTCCTTTTGAAAAAAAGATCTAAATTAATCTTAGTACTTTCCTATTGAACATTGTAACAATGAACGTTAAAGGTGACAAGAATCTTGATGCCGGGAAAAAGTCTCCATTATTGTGAGTTGCTATCGGATTTGCTGTAATCAGGAAATAGGTATGACTTTCCGGCTTGAATTTCCTCTGGTTTTTTGCCTTTATTTAATTGGATAAAATCATTTACTATTTTTTCTATAGGAACTGGTACCGCTCCCTCTAGTTGTGCCTCTATGATCGATAGAACAGTTTCTCCCTGCTCCACGGTTTTACTAAAAGATGCAATAACAGTCTCTTCTGTATGATTCACTTTAGAATCTACTTCAATGGATTCTATCGTTTCATTGTTTGTGTTTGGTATCGTACCTATGCTTAAGTCAACATATATGATATACAAAATAAGAGTAACTAGTAGAGAAACGAAGAGACGTTTCATGGACGATTCTCCTTATTAGTAGAGTTACTCTATTTATATGCAGTAGAAAAATTGATAGTACAAATAAAAAAAGAAAAACGCGTAATATCGCGTTTTTCTTTTATTTCTTAGCTTTCTGAGGGATTTCTCTTACTGTTAAATACAACATAATGATAGAAACAAACCAATTAATTAGGAATCCGTTAGGAACGTTCGTTTGAAAAGCTTCCATTATCGTAAAGAAAATAGTAGGGAGAGTCACACTATAAGCTGATAGCCTCCACAATTGTCGATATGGTAGATTACGACTGGTTACATTCTTAATAAATAGACCGAACAATGCAAGAATGGTAATTTCAATAAATTTGATTCCGCTTGAAAAAATATAAATGGTAAGTGCAAGGACGGGAATAATAACTGCCAATAAACCGTCAACGGAATGAATCACTTCCAAGATACTGTCCTTCGTAATGTTTAGGTCGGATAAAGTTGAATAGTCGTATGTGTCGAGCGTTCCTCCTGCAATGAGAACAAACTCATTTTGAAGAAGAGCGAAGGCATTCTCATAGCTCTCTAAATCATTCTCACTAACTTCACCAGTAGAATCAAAAATAATTGTAAAATCCGCATCCTCAATATAGATCGGTTCCTCTTGGTCTGCTGTGAGCTCACCATTTTCTATTGAAAAATCAGGAAGCTCCTTATCTACTGTGTGGGCGGCTGTCTCAATTCCATTATTTATAGCTGAACTTACATAGCTAATGGTTGGAATAACAGAAACGAGAGTTAGTAGAAAGACATAAAGAATGGTTTTTCCAATACCTTGGAATCTGGTTATAGCAATGTCTTTAGGAGAGTAGAGACTTTTAAATAATTGCTGAAATATGTTCATGAGCGCGTGACACACACCTTTCTATGTAATCCTTCATTATTTTACCGTTATATGGCTTTGTTGTCCAAGTAAACAAGATTAGTAAAAAAATAGGGATGCTCTTTGTAACATAATTGTAACATTACTATCCTTTTGTTAAGGCATTGTAAATTTAAAGATAATAATATTTACTTTTTTCTTTACGTTACACATAATGATTAAGGGGTTTTTAAGAATAATGTCGAAAAAAGTGTAGGGGTTGAAATACTTGGAATTAAACATCCAGCAAATGATTTTTGAGTTTTTAGGTGGCCTTGGAATTTTCTTATTTGGTATCAAGTTTATGGGGGATGGCTTGCAAAAGTCGGCAGGAGACAAATTAAGAGATATTCTTGATCGATTTACAACCAATCCTTTCATGGGTGTGTTAGCAGGTATTATTGTTACAGTGCTAATCCAAAGTAGTTCTGGTACTACGGTCATTACCGTTGGGTTAGTAAGTGCTGGTTTTATGACATTGCGACAAGCAATTGGTGTTATTATGGGGGCAAACATCGGTACAACCGTTACCGCATTCATCATTGGTATTGATATTGGTGAATATGCGCTTCCAATTATTGCTCTTGGTTCAATTCTTATATTCTTCTTTAAAAACAATAAAACAACTAGCATTGGACAAATTATTTTTGGTTTCGGTGCATTGTTTTATGGATTAGAGTTAATGAGTGGTGGGATGAAGCCGCTAAGAAGCTTAGAGGCCTTTCACGAGTTAACCGTTAATATGAGTTCTAATCCTATTTTGGGTGTTGTGATTGGAACAGTATTTACCGTTATTGTACAAAGTTCTAGTGCAACGATTGGAATACTACAAGGCCTATATGCAGAAAATCTAATAAATATTGATGCAGCACTTCCTGTATTGTTTGGAGATAATATTGGAACAACGATAACAGCTGTTTTAGCATCAATTGGTGCATCGGTTGCTGCAAGAAGAGCGGCTGCCACTCATGTGCTATTTAATCTCATTGGTACAGCCATCTTTATGATTTTCCTGATTCCTTTTACAAAAATTATTACAACTTTACAAGGTGCTTTAAATTTAAATGAAGAAATGACGATTGCCTTTGCTCATGGTATCTTCAATACGACAAATACAATCATTCAATTTCCGTTTATTGGATTACTTGCACTTATTGTGATCAAACTAATACCAGGTGATGACTCTCTGATTGATTACAAATCGAAGCATTTAGACCCTAACTTTATAAAGCAGTCTCCTTCTATTGCTTTAGGACAAGCAAAGGAAGAAGTGTTAAGAATGGGGCAATTTGCCATTAAAGGGTTAGAGGAAACTAGTAGTTTTGTTAATACAAAGCAGAACAAGCATGCAGATTCAGCGTATCAGTTAGAAAGTGCAATAAATAATCTTGACCGAAAAATTACTGATTATCTAGTGCAACTAGCTACAAGCCCACTCTCAACAAATGATTCAGAAGAGCATACAACGCTAATGGATACGGTTCGTGATATTGAGAGAATAGGGGACCATTTCGAAAATATTGTTGAGCTTGTTGAATATCAAAATTCTAATAAAGTAAAAATTACAGAGAGTGCAATGAAAGATTTAGAAGAAATGTTTGCTTTAACTATTTCGACTGTTCAAGAAGCGCTTCAATCTCTTGATCATAAAGACTTGGATGCGGCTCGTCATGTAGTTGAAAAAGAAAACCAAATTGATAAAATGGAAAGAACTCTTCGTAAGCAGCATATACTTCGTTTGAATGAAGGAAAGTGTTCCGGTTCTGCAGGGATTGTGTATGTTGATATTATTAGCAATCTAGAGCGTATTGGTGACCATGCTGTAAATATTGCAGAAGCAGTTCTTGGAGTAAGACATTCTTAAAAAACAAGGGATCCTCCCTTGTTTTTTTGTACAGAGGTGACAAGATGGAACTAGTGTATTGGCTTATCATTGTATTGTTTTTTCTAGTTTCTTTTGTAGGTTTGATTTATCCGATCATTCCAGGTGTGTTATTTTTGGTTGGCGGTTTTATCGTTTACGGCTTATTATTCTCCTTTGAACCTTTTAATTGGTTGTTTTGGAGCATTCAAAGCTTATTTGTCCTCTTATTATTTGGCGCAGATTATTTAGCGAATATGTTTGGTGTAAAAAAATTTGGTGGCTCAAAAGCAGGGATATGGGGAAGTACGATTGGATTATTAATAGGTCCGTTTATCATCCCGATACTAGGGATTATTTTGGGACCCTTTATAGGTGCGGTTATTGCAGAACTTCTTATAAATAAAAGAGGCTTGAGGGAGTCCTTAAGGGTTGGTGTTGGGTCAGTAGTTGGGTTTATTAGTAGCGTGATTACAAAAGGGCTTATTCAATTATTTATGATTATATATTTTGTCTTAGTGGTACTTTAAGAAAGAAGAGAAAAGAGCTTTTGAGCCCTTTTCTCTTTTAGTTTAACCCGCATATTTCATGTGGGCAGTTTTGACAATCTACTTCTTGCTTTAAATAGGCTAAATTTTTCACGGTAAACTTCTGTTGATCATACGATATAACATCTAGTTCCCTAAGTTCTTTTAACATGCGCTGTATGACTTCTCTTGTTCCATACGTAAGACTTGCGAGTTCCTGATGGGTGAGTGGTAAGTCAATTAAAATTCCCTTTTCAGTCATTATTCCGTAACTATTACAAAGTCGAATTAAGATACTATAAAGTCCCCCTTTTTTTCCGTTCATAATTAGATCCTGGCACTTCATTTGAGCTTTTAAATATCTAGTACTAAGCCAAGAAGTCAATGCACTCATGACGCGAGGTGAACTCATCGCAAACTTTTCGAAGTCTTCTCTTTTGATTATAAGAAATTCGCAATCTGAAATGGTTTTTGCAAAAAAGTGATAAATCGGATTTGTTTTAAATAATTGGTATTCAATGACTAATTCTTCTCCATTAAGAATTTTGATAATAAATTCTTTGCCTCTTAGATGAACTCTTCCAAGAGACAGACTTCCCTGTAATAGAATATAAATATGACTCACTGAATCTCTTTCATTAAATATAGTTGTACCTGCTTTTATTTTCTGTATATTTTCTTTATCTATAAATTCTTGTATAAGTAAGCTATATAATGAAACATTTATTTCATTCATATAATACCCGCCCTTTCTCTCCTCTCTTTGATTTAATAAAAATACATAAAGAGTGTCAATAACGTAGCGTCCTTTAAAAAGAACAATAAACAGCTGCTATGACTTAAATCATTGACATGACGCTAATATTTACAATTTTGACAAATTATCGAAACATCAGAAATGGTATGATGAAAGGAGGAAATACCATCTAGTAATGCGAATATTTCTTTGCAGAAAGGGTAATGTAAATCTGTTGGCTTAAGCTTAATATTTGAACAATGTTGCCAAGTTTGGTAATCTTAAGTTAATAACTTTAGGAATATCCAAATGTTAAAAACGAAAGGATTTTTCTAAAGAAAAAATCATTATACATATTTAGGAGGAGTTATTCATGGCATTCGAATTACCGCAATTACCTTATGCTTACGACGCTCTAGAACCACATATTGACAAGGAAACAATGAACATTCACCACTCAAAACATCACAACGCATACGTAACGAACTTGAATAATGCTTTAGCTGGAAATGAAGAATTACTGTCAAAGTCAGTTGAAGAAGTAATTGCTAATCTTGATGCAGTACCAGAAGCTGCTCGCACAGCAGTGCGTAACAACGGTGGTGGACACGCTAACCACACATTATTCTGGCAGATCTTATCTCCAAATGGGGGAGGAGAACCTACTGGCGATCTTCTAGATGCAATCAATGCAAAGTTTGGAAATCTTGATAGCTTTAAAGAAGAATTCGCAAAAGCTGCTACAACTCGTTTTGGTTCTGGTTGGGCTTGGCTTGCGGTAAATAACGGAGAACTAGAAGTGACAAGCACACCAAATCAAGACTCTCCATTAATGGAAGGGAAAACGCCAATCCTTGGTCTTGATGTTTGGGAGCACGCTTACTACTTAAAATTCCAAAACCGTCGTCCAGACTATATCAATACTTTCTGGAACGTTGTAAATTGGGATGAAGTTTCAAAGAGATATGCTGAAGCAAAATAAATAAACAAGTAACGACGTGGATAATTCCACGTCGTTTTTGTTTATTTTTGTACATAATTAAGGTGACCTTGTTGAAAACTACCCTTAGATACGAAGGGGAGTTTCTATTCATGAGTAAAGTTAAAAAATTAATTGGTGACATTGATCTGACAAAGGATTTGCTTTTGCTTTTGTTAATCGGAGGTCTGTATTCCTTAAGTGTTGCTTTATCCAATACATTTGTAAATATTTATTTATGGAAACAATCCGGTGACTTTAAAGATTTAGCTATTTATAACCTCTCAGTTGTTGTTCTCCAGCCTTTAACATTTATCCTTGCAGGCAGATGGGCTAAAAAGATTGACCGAGTAATTGTTTTGCGTATAGGAGTCATTTTTTTAGCTATTTTCTACTTAACCGTTTTAACAATAGGAGCCAATGCTTCGCAATTTTTAATTGTGTTAGGAGGATTACTAGGGATTGGTTATGGTTTTTACTGGCTGGCCTTTAATGTGTTAACCTTTGAAATTACGGAACCAGAAACAAGAGATTTCTTTAACGGCTTTTTGGGAATTCTTTCTTCTGTTGGAGGAATGATCGGTCCTATTGCTGCTGGAACTGTGATTTCAAAACTAGAGAAATTCACAGGGTATTCCGTTATCTTTGCTACTTCTTTAGGGTTATTTTCCGTTGCCGTTATTTTAAGTTTTTTCTTAAAGAGAAGGCCTGCGAATGGAAGATACATGTTCTTAAGGATTTTGGAAGAGAGAAAAAACAACTTTAATTGGAGGCAAATTACGAATGCGCATTTTGTCCAGGGAGTTAGAGAAGGAACGTTTGTATTTGTAATTTCGGTATTTGTATTTATTACGACTGGAAGCGAAATGGCACTAGGAACCTTTGGATTGGTGAATTCAGGGATTGCCTTTATTGGGTATTATTTTGCTTCACGTTGGATTAAAAAACAGCATCGGAAAAAAGCCATTCTTCTCGGTGGTATACTATTGTATTTAGCTATTTTGTTATTAGTATTTAACCTCACGTATACAAAGCTTTTAATTTACGCTTCGATCATCGCCATTGCTTATCCGATGCTTTTGGTACCATATTTATCGATGACCTATGATGTAATTGGTAAAGGCTGGAATGCTGCAGAAATGAGAATTGAATATATTGTGGTCAGAGAAATTTTTCTGAATTCGGGAAGAATTGTCTCAATTCTTATCTTTTTAATGGCGGTATCATTTTTTGATCCGAAGGAAAGTATCCCAATCCTTTTATTATTTATCGGAGCGGGGCATAGTCTAATTTATTTTTTTGTTAGGAAAATCGAATTTCATTGATCGTAACCGCCTCTCCTATTGAATATTGGGAGGGGCACTGAAATGAGGTGGAGAAATGCATCAGGAAAAGAAGAAAAAAAAGAAGAGAAAGCAGCTACCTGTTCGGTTAAATATGCTGTTTTTTTTCGTGTTTTTGCTCTTTTCCATTCTTGTACTTCGCCTTGGCTTTATCCAAATAGTCTATGGAGAAGATTATCGTAGGGAGATAGAAAGAACAGAGGATGTTACCATCAATCATCCTGTTCCGAGAGGTCGTATGTACGATAGAAATTTTAGAATGATTGTTGATAATGCTCCACAAAAGGCAATCGCTTATATAAATCAAGGACATGGACCAAAAGAAATGTTACAGGTTGCAGAGAGATTAGCTTCAATTATTATGATGGATTCAAGCAGGATTTCCGATCGAGACAAAAAAGAGTATTGGGTGATGCGTTTCCCTGATGAAGCAGAAAACAAGGTACAGGAAAAAGAAAGGAAAACTTTAAAAAAAGGACTAACCACCCAGGAGTGGAATAAAAAGATTTACCAATTAACGTTAGAACGAATAACGCAAAGTGATATCGAACAATTCAGTGATAAAGATTTGGAGATCATATCCATATGGAAGGAATTAAGAAACAGTACCGAATTTACTCCGCAAGTGATAAAAAATAAAGATGTGTCAGATAAAGAGTTTGCAGAAGTAAGTGAAAGCTTGCAATCTTTACCTGGTATAGAAACGATTACTGATTGGGAAAGAGTGTATAAGTTTAACAATACGTTAAAAACAGTCCTTGGAAAAGTGACTGACACAAAGGAAGGGATACCGAGAGATCATCTAGATTACTACGTTGCAAGAGAGTATAACCGCAATGACCGGGTTGGTAAAAGTTATATTGAATATCAGTACGAGGACGTCCTTAGCGGGCAAAAATCAAAGATTAAGAAGGTCACAAACAAATCTGGAGAAATAATTGAGTCAGAGACCATATCTGAAGGTGAACAAGGGAATGACCTTATATTAAGTATTGATATGGAATTGCAACTAACCGTCGAAAAAATAATTGAAGACGTGCTAATGAAAACGAAGGCAAATAAGGATACCGAGTTTTTAGACCGAGCATTTGTCGTCTTAATGGATCCCCGTACAGGTGAAGTTTTAACAATGGCTGGAAAGTTATTGGTGCAGAATGATGATGGGAACTATGAAGCAGAAGATTTTTCATTAGGGAATATTACTACTTCCTACAATGTTGGTTCGACTGTAAAGGGTGCAACCATTTTGACAGGTTATCAACGGGGAGTAATAAAGCCTAGAACCATACTAGTAGATGCCCCTATGAAAATAAAAGGAACACCTGTGAAGAAATCTTGGAAGAATTTTGGTCCGATTGATGATGTATACGCACTAAGAAGATCTTCTAATGTGTATATGTTTCATACCGCAATAAAAATTGGAAAAGGTCATTATACATACGATAAACCATTAATTCTAGAACCGAACACCTTTCATATAGTTCGCGATTCCTTCGGTCAATTTGGTCTCGGAACTAGAACGGGAATTGATCTTCCCAATGAAACCATAGGTTATAAAGGGACAAGCACAAAGCCTGGTTTTTTATTGGATTTAGTGATCGGGCAATATGATACATACACACCCATGCAGCTTGCCCAATATGTTTGTACAATCGCAAATGGGGGAAATCGACTACAGCCAAGAATGGTGAAGGAGATACGGCAAACGAATCTTCAGGATATACATGCTCCTGGGACACTCGTGAGGGAGATAAAACCAAAAATACTAAATCGAATTGATGTTAATGAGGCAAATATTAAGAGGGTACAAGAGGGCTTTCGCCAAGTCATGCAGCATCCGTTAGGAACGGCTTATAAAGAATTTAAGGATGCTGCCTATTCACCAGCTGGAAAAACGGGAACCGCACAGGCCTTTTATGATGGGCCTTCAAAGCATTTATATAAAGAGCCGCCAGCCGTTATGAATTTGAGCCTAGTGGCGTATGCACCTTCCGACAATCCTGAGATTTCAATGGCTGTTGTTGTCCCATGGGTATATACAGGGGAAAAAGGACCTTCTCCTAATTTGGAAATAGGGAGAAAAGTTCTAGATGCGTACTTTCACTTAAAGAAAACAAAATAATACTATGCCCAAATTCCGACAGGTTCACACACATTTCTACTTAATTTACAAAACCTTTACAATCGATTAAAACCCCTTTAACAGTTCAGTATTATTGTATTACTTGTAGGACACAATAAAACAACCTTTATTTCTTAGGAGGAATTACCGAATGAAAAATCTCAAGAAACTCAGCCTACTTCTAATGCTTGCAGCCGTTATGTCCATTATTGCTGCTTGTGGTGGTGGAGAAGAGGAAGCTACTGAAGGTACGGAAGGTACTAGCGAAACAGCTGAATTAGAAGGATCTGTAGTAATTGATGGTTCAGGTACAGTTTACCCGTTCATGGTTGAAATGGCTGAACAATATATGACAAATGCTCAAGAAAATGTTTCAGTTGAAGTTGGACGTGCTGGTACTTCTGCCGGTTTTAAGAAATTTTTAGTTGAAGATGGTACAGACTTCAATGATGCTTCTCGTCAAATCAAGGAAGAAGAAGCAGCAACTGCTGAAGACTTAGGAATTGAAGTTCAAGAAATGAAAGTTGCTTTAGATGGATTAACATTTGTAATTAACCAAGATA
The DNA here is from genome assembly GCF_036676585.1 of Robertmurraya sp. NCBI lineage: Bacteria > Bacillati > Bacillota > Bacilli > Caryophanales > Bacillaceae > Robertmurraya > Robertmurraya sp. The sequence continues at coordinate 24,965 of NZ_JAKFCQ010000165.1, read as the reverse complement.
ATGACTGGGCTGAAGAGCTTACTCAAGATGAAGTAAAACAAATCTTCTTAGGTGAAAAGAAAAACTGGTCAGATATTCGCCCGGATTTCCCAAATGAGCCAATTGTGACAATGGGACCTAATGAAAACCACGGAACATATGAGTTCTTCTGGGAGAAAATTCTTGAAGAGCAAGACTTAGTTGAAGGTGTGAATCTACAGCAAGACTATTCTACACTTGTGGACTTAGTTTCTAAAGAAAAGAATGCTATTGCTTTCTTCGGTTACGGTTACTATGAAAACAACAAAGATAAATTAAAAGCTGTTAAAGTTGACTTTGGTAACGGTGCGGTTGAGCCTACTTTAGATACAATCGGTGAAGGTGAAGAGTTTGCTTATGCTCCGTTCACTCGCCCAGTGTTCACTTACTTAAACGTAAACATGGCAAAAGAAAAGCCGCAAGTTTTAGATTATGCAATCTATACAATGGAGAATGCTCAAGATGTTGCTAAAAATACTGGTTTCGCTCCATTAACAGACGAAGAAGTGGAAGCAACAATCAGCACTCTTGAAGGATTAAAATAATAAACAAAGTATTCAGATACCAATCTGACGTACTAAGAAGATGAGATGGGTTCATTCTCATCTTCTTAGCTGTTTAAAATTAGAATAAAATGAGTCATTCTTTGCATGATAAGGATGATAGGGTTTGGATGAAAGGGGTTTTATCCTTGGAAAAAGATGTAACAAGGGAATCAAACACGTTAAGTGTTCGAGAGATGATTGCGAAAAACAAGCAATCTGTTAGTACGGCTAGTATTTTAGAGGGGTTAATGCCTAAAATACTACTTACAATTGCTATTATTTCTATTTTAACAACTATAGGTATTGTACTAACTTTATTAACAGAGACAGTCGCCTTCTTTAGAGAGGTGTCCTTCGTTGAGTTTTTTACTAGTACTATCCTAAAGCCACTAGGGGAAGATGCACAGTTCGGAGTTTTGCCATTACTAACTGCAACGATTATTTCTTCGACCATAGCTATGTTAGTAGCGATTCCTATTGGATTAATGACAGCTGTGTACTTAAGTGAGTATGCATCTGACAGAGTTAGAAAATTACTAAAACCAATGTTAGAAATACTTGCGGGTATTCCAACGATTGTATATGGTTTCTTTGCTTTTACATTTGTTACTCCCCTATTAACAAAGCTAATACCTACACTTGAGCCTACTAATATCCTCAGTCCTGGTATAGTTATGGGGATTATGATTATCCCAATGGTTGCTTCTCTATCAGAAGACGCAATGAGCTCCGTGCCTAATGCAATGAGGGAAGGAGCCTTAGGATTAGGGTCGACAAAATTCGAAGTAACCTGGAAGGTAGTTGTTCCCGCTGCTATATCTGGAATTGTTGCTTCATTTGTTCTCGGAATTTCTCGTGCAATTGGTGAAACGATGATCGTAACGATAGCAAGTGGAAGTAACAAAGTCTTCACATTTGATATTACCCAATCCATGCAAACCATGACTGCATATATAGTAGAAGTTACAGGAGGAGATGCTCCTGCAGGTTCCACCCTTTATTACAGTCTTTACGCAGTGGCAATGACATTATTTGTTTTTACATTAGTTATGAATTTAATTGCCCAATATATCTCTCGTAAATTTAGGGAGGAATATTAAGATGAAATATGTTGATACAACTCAAGTTCAAAAAAAGATGTCATCTCGTCTACTTACTAATCGTATAGCAAAAACTTTGTTTCTTTTAGCTACCTTATTTGGACTACTGGTTTTGGTCGTATTAATTTATCGAGTAGTTGCACAGAGCCTTGGCTGGGTTGATTTTGATTTCTTAAATAATAGACTTTCTACAAACCCAGAGAGAGCCGGAATAAAGGGAGCTATTATGGGTACCTTGTGGTTAATGCTAGTGGTCGCACCTGTGACGTTAATCTTAGGAGTAGGTACTGCCATTTATTTGGAGGAGTATGCAAAAAAAGGGCGTTTACAAGCCTTTATTCAAATGAATATTTCTAATCTAGCTGGAGTTCCTTCAATCGTTTTTGGAATTTTGGGATTAACGATCTTTGTGAGAGGATTAAATTTAGGGGCAGTTGTTTTAGCCGGTGGTTTTACAATGGCTCTATTAGTTCTTCCTGTAGTAGTCGTTGCGAGTCAGGAAGCCATTCGTGCGGTTCCTCAGTTTTTAAGGGAAGCTTCCTATGGAATGGGAGCGACGAAATGGCAAACAATTAAAAATGTAGTTTTACCTGCAGCACTACCTGGGATATTAACTGGTGTTATTTTAGCATTATCCCGTGCAATTGGTGAAACAGCACCACTTGTAGTAATTGGTATTCCAGCATTTATTATTCCACTTCCTGAAGGTTTGTTAGATAAATTTACAGTTATGCCGCTGCAAATTTATTACTGGACCATTGATTCAGCTTTAGTGGATGAATATGCAAACCTGGCTGCTGCAACGATTGTTATTCTGTTATTAGTATTATTTATTATGAACTCAATAGCAGTGTTAATAAGAAACAAATTTCAAAGAAGATTTTAATTGGGTGGAGGGGTTTTACGATGGTCGTTTCAACATACAGTGAAAATAAAACAACAGAAGAGTCTAGTGATAATATGAGCGTAAACAAGGGAAGTAAGAAGAGCCTTGCTTATCAAACGAAGGATTTAAATCTTTGGTACGGTACAGACCATGCATTAAAGAACATTAACCTTGATATAAATGAGAGGGAAGTAACAGCCATAATTGGTCCTTCAGGATGTGGGAAATCAACATTTATTAAAACGTTAAATCGAATGGTTGAATTGATTCCAGTGGTGAAAATTTCTGGTGATATATTGTATCGAGAAAGAAGTATACTAGATAAATCATATAAAGTGGAAGATTTACGAACAAATGTAGGAATGGTTTTCCAAAAGCCAAATCCATTCCCTAAATCCATTTATGAAAATATTGCATATGGACCTAAAATTCATGGAATTCGCAATAAAAAAGTACTTGATGAGATCGTTGAAAAGAGCTTGCGCGGTGCCGCAATTTGGGATGAAGTAAAGGATCGTTTGAATGAGAATGCCTACGGTCTATCCGGTGGTCAACAACAACGTCTTTGTATTGCACGCTGCTTAGCAATTGAGCCAGATGTTATCTTAATGGATGAACCTACGTCAGCCCTTGACCCTATTTCAACTCTTAAAGTAGAGCAGTTGGTTCAAGAACTAAAAAAGGAATATAGTATCATAATTGTTACACATAATATGCAGCAAGCAGCACGTATTTCGGATAAAACGGCATTTTTCTTAAATGGAGAAGTAGTTGAATTTGACGATACGAATAAAATATTCTCAACTCCTTCTGATCAACGTACAGAAGACTATATTACTGGTCGCTTCGGGTAATATACACAAAACAAACGATTTGATTGTAAAGAACACCAATCGGAGATGAAAGGAAGTCAAATATGGTTGTACGTGAAAAATTTCATTTTGATCTTAAGGAACTTCAGAATAAGCTGATTGAACTCGGTGAGTTTGCCGATCATGCATTAAGCGAAGCAATTAAAGCATTAGAAACAAAAAATGTGGAACTCGCTTTAGAAATTATGGAGAATGATACGAGAGCAGATGTCATGTATGAAGAAATTAATGACTTTGCTATTCTATTAATTGCAAAGCAACAACCTGTTGCGATTGACTTACGTCGAATTATTGTTGCCATTAAAATTGCAACAGATATCGAGCGGATAGCCGATTTTGCCGTAAACGTAGCTAAATCAGCTATTCGAATTGGTAGTGAGGAACATGTGAAGCCAATTGTCCGTATTAGAGAAATGTACGAGGCAACATCTAAAATGTTAAAGCTTTCGTTAGAATCATTCATCGAGGAAGATGTACAAAAAGCAAAACAAGTTGCGGATATGGACGATGAGGTTGATAATTTATACGGTCAAACGATTCAGGAACTATTAAGAATCAATCAGGAAAAGCCGGAATTTTTGGCGCAAATCACACAACTATCGTTTACTTGCCGTTATTTAGAAAGAGCGGCGGATCATGTGACCAATATTGCTGAACACACGTTTTATCTTGTTAAAGGTAGACATTATGATTTAAATGAATAATATAAAAAGCTGAAGATATTCATCTTCAGCTTTTTGTTATGATCTTTGCAAGTTGTTCGTAAGTCATATCACTTTTTACGACAAACTCACCTAGTTGAACTTTTGTATGATAACCCGTATTGATTAAATATTGCTCGAATTCAAAGGCATCAGTGATTATTCCTGCATCCTTTAAAAGTGTGGCAATCTCACTTGATTGCATACCACTAATAATGTTAAGTTTGTACTCCTTAACAGCTTCTGCAGGCTTTTCCTCTTCTTTTGCTGCCTCTTCTTTCGTTGTATCTGTTTGTTCTGTCTCTGTCTCTTTTGTTTCTTCTTCAGTAGGTGTTGCTTCTGTGTCTTTTGCCTTTGCTTCTAACTCTTCGTATGCTTTTTCATCAACTACTTTATATCCCTTGTCTTCTACTTGAGCAATTAACTCTTCATTGCTTAATTTTGCTGCTGCTCCATTATCACCAGAAAAATAATAATAGGTCCCAAATATACAAGTTGATAAGAGGAGACCAAAAGTAAATGCTCTAAGGTGAATCTTATTCATAGGTTTCTCCCCTCATAGAAAATTCATTTAAAATAATCTCAACATCCTCGATTGGAAGAGAAGATTGCTTTGCAATTTGTTCAATTGAGAGACCTTGTTGGGATAGTGACCAAACTTGATTCTTTAATATTGCATGAACTTCTCTTTTTTGAGAAGCAGTACCAGAGAAGTCTGAATCAGGTACTAGAAGTTCCTCTTCAAGAATCTTTATTTTTCTCTTCATTTGGTATAGCTCTTGAATTTGGTTTAGGGATAACTGATCGATTTCACTCTTAAGCTCTTTTACCGGATCCTTTACAAAAAAGGATAGGACGAAGAGTAGTATTGATACAACCAATAAACTTAGTAACACATATTCCATTTCTTTCACCTCTTAAAAATCAATAAAAACATTGTATCACTATATACGACAATTTTCGAATCAAAGTAAGAAGATAAGAGGGTTTTGTCGAGGGAAATGAGAAAAAAAGGTCGAAATGACTAGTTTTTCTTACAAGACTTGTAAATAAAAAAAATAATTCTTCCTATAAAGAAGGTGTGACGGGGATAAGCAGATTACGACAAAATGTGTTTATTGTTAGAGAAACCTATCAATGCTACGATGAAACTAACAAATTGGTATTTTTAAAGAAAGAAAACATATACTGTTAATTTCTAAATTCTTGAGGTGCATAATGACGATTGTTTCTAATACATTGGCTAAAACAAAAGAAAAGGATGGGCTACACACTCAATTTATGGCTAAAGACAAGCTTTTCGTATGTTGGTATACATCACCGCTAAAAAAGGATGTTATACAACGCTTCTTTAAACAGTCTATAGAAGGTCAGATTGTGAGAGTGTATGACGTGACCAAGAAATTACGTAATAATGAGGCAACTTGTCCTTACCTAGATATAAGAGTTCCCCTACAACAAAACTATTGGACATTAAAAGGTTTGAAGGATAACAAGGTATACTTGCTGGAGTTAGGGTTTTTCTTGGAAGATCAATACTTCCCAGTTCATCGGTCTGAGTTTATTCAAATAAAACACACTGATTTCATTGAAGAACAAAAATCACTTCATGTGGTTGTAAGAAATTCACGTGGCTGGAATGAATATGTAAGTACATACAGCTTCTATGAAAATGTGAAGGAAAGTGAGTGGGAACGTGAACAATAAAAAAATTCTTATGCTTTCATGGGAGTACCCTCCTAATGTTGTTGGAGGCCTGTCCAGACATGTGGAAGGATTAGCTAAAGCATTAACCTCAATTGGCTATAAGATCCATATCATAACGACTTGGATTGAGGAGCTTCCTATGTATGAAAGAATAGGAAATATAGAAATTTTTAGAGTGGTTCCCTTAAATGAGGGAGACCCCAGTTTTATTCGTTGGGTCGGTGGCTTGAACTTAGCAATTATTCATCAAGCTATGGATCTTATGGAAGAACATGAATATGCTTTGATTCATGCTCATGATTGGCTCGTAGGTGCTGCTGCGGTGACATTGAAAGAAAAACGAAAATTACCTTTAGTTACTACGATTCACGCTACTGAACATGGTAGGAACGAAGGCATATATACTGAAATGCAAAAGAAAATTTATGAACAAGAGAAAGAGCTCATTCATCATTCAGATAAAGTCATTATTTGCAGTACATCTATGAAAGAAGAAGTACTTCACATTTTTGATATAGAGCCCCATAAAATTGTCATGATTCCAAATGGAATAGATACAAGCATTGCCAACATTATTTATAGTAAAGAAGTATTGGGAAAATTCCCTATCCATTTAGAGAAAAAAATGGTGTTTTCAATTGGTAGGATGGTAAAGGAAAAGGGTTTCCATACTCTTATTGAGGCAGCGAAAGAAATGGAAAGAAGTCGACCTGATGTTTACTTTATTATTGCTGGGAAAGGTCCGATGCTCCAAGAGTTTAGACATCGAGTGGAAATGCTCGGGCTGAAAAATATTCATTTTATTGGATTTGTTACAGATGCTGAGAGGGAAGCCCTTTTTAAGCAATGTTATTTAGCTGTGTTTCCAAGTTTGTATGAGCCTTTTGGGATTGTTGCGCTAGAAGCTATGGCCTATTCGAAACCAACGATTGTATCAAATGTTGGAGGTCTAAAGAGTATTATTCATCATCTAAATACGGGTTTATTAATGAGCAGCAATAATCCAAAGAGTTTTATTGAGCAGGCAACGATTCTTTTAGACAATGAAGAACTTGCTATTCAATTAGGTGAGAGTGGAAAAAGAATGGTTGAGGCTATGTATAGCTGGAAAAGAATTGCGGAGGATACACACCGAGTTTTTGAAGAAACAGTTTTGCAGATTAGGTTATAACTAAGTTCGCACAAACAAAGGATGTAGGGGAGAGATAAGAATGAAGGGCGTGATTTTGGCTGGTGGGAAAGGGTCCCGGATGTCGCCACTTACATTATTAACTCCTAAACCTCTCGTACCCATTATGAATATTCCTGTAATTGATCTTTGTATCTCATGGTTAAAATCACAGGGGGTAACTGAAATAGCCATAACAATCCATCATCTAGCGACGAAAATACAAAAACATTGTGGTGACGGGAGCAAATATGGAGTAAAGCTTGTTTATTTTTATGAGACAAACCCAATGGGTACCGCAGGTGGTCTTCAAGCTTTAAAGGAGTTTATTGATGGAACATTTATTGTGATATCTTCAGATGTAGTTAATCAATTTGATCTTCAAAAGGCTGTTACATTCCATTTTGAGTCAAGAAGTGACCTTACGGTAATAACAACCTCGATAGCACACCCAGAGCATTATGGGATAGTCATTAAAGATAAGAAAGGAAAAGTTCGTTGCTTTTTAGAAAAGCCACCACAGCACTTAATCTTTAGTGATCAAATTAATACAGGAATTTATATTATTGAACCATCCATATTAAACTATATTCCAAGCGACCGTCCATTCGATTTTAGCCATGATTTATTTCCTTTACTACTACAGAAGAATGTTGCTCTTTACAGCTTTAGTTTGGAGGGCTATTGGATTGATATTGGTCAGATTCATACATACCACCAAGTTCATCGAGATTACTTGTCACCCTTCTTGGGATGGGAAGAAAAAAGAGGATACAAGGAGATTAAAAAGGGTGTGTGGGTTGGTCCGAACTGTGAGATTGATCCATTGTGTAGAATTGAAGGTCCGGTTCTTATTGGTGAAGGTTCTCAACTTAGTTCAAATACGATCATCGGTGCCAACACCGTCATCGGTAATAATTGTGTAATTGAGAGTGACTGTTTTATTGAAGATTCAATTCTATGGGACGGAGTTCAAATAAAAAAGGATTCACACATTGTAAATTGTGTCATTGCTTCATTTGTTGTGGTTGAAGAGGGAGCAAGTATGGTGGATAATATGTTGGTTTTTGGAAAGAAAGAGATACAGAGTAAAATAAGTAGAAGTGTCGCTTCTAAACCTGTGGATTTTTTTGAAAGTGGCGAGCAAGAGGATCATCCCGGTAGTGAATACAGTATGGAGAAACTTGAATCCAAAATTCCATTTGATGCAATAGTGACGGTAACAAAAATTCACTGTCCATCAAATTTAAAAAGTAAAATGGTTAGAATACTCATTGAGAGTATGCTTGAAAAGACAAAGGATATAAACATAAAAGAAGGAATCAAGCTCCACTTGAGTGATAATCGTTGGGTATATATTTTTCCGTTCGAAATGGAAGAGTATATTACCATCTATACACATGCGGAGAGTATCGAAGTTGCTAGAGCAATGGCTTATGAATGCCGTAACCAAATAACGATCTATCAAGGGGTGTAAAATGATAACAAATACGTATTTGTCAATGGAAAAGGATCCAGTTGAGCACACTCCTAATATGAGAAAACAGTTTTCAACTATTCCTGGTATTTGGATAGGTGGGAATATGCACTGGATTTCAAATGGGCATGAAAAATTAATTTCTTCAGAGTCAATTTCCATTCATGTTAAAGAAGAAAGTATCCATTCAAAAGTTCGTTTGTTCCAAGTTTATGTCAGAAATCATAACGAAGTGGAAAAGAACATGAAGCTAGTCTTTATGAGCCGTCACCACGAAGTAGCGACCGAGCACCTCTCGTTTGTATCGCCCCTTGAAAAAGTAATTTTTCATCATTCAGGTGAAAAAATGTTTCTAGTAAATGGTCGGTCTGAAGAAGGAACAATTCAGCAAACCGTTCAGCCTCTTTGGAATATTCCAACTGAACAAATATGGGCAGATCAAACAAAAGGCATATTGAAATATCAACCGATGGGAAAGGGAGCTGCTGCAAGCATCTTTACACTCGATTTAACCATTCCTGCTCAAACTTTTAAAAAAGGCACCGCATGGGTGATTCAAGGAACTGAGAAAAATTTGCTTCTACATCTTAATGATACAATTTTAAAAAAACACACTAGCATTTCAAAATAAATAATGGTATTATAGAAAAGTCGTATGAACAAATAACGAACAAGTCTGAACAGATAGAGTTTGGAGGGATAAATATGCGTGTGAACATTACATTAGCTTGCACTGAAACTGGTGATCGTAACTATATCACTACAAAAAATAAGCGCAATAACCCAGATCGTATCGAGCTGAAAAAATATTGCCCAAGATTAAAGCGAGTTACTTTACACCGTGAAACAAAATAAGCAGTAGGGTCATTCCCACTGCTTTTTTTTGTGTTTACAAACAAATATTCAGATACCAGGAGGAAATTCATTGACTAGTAAAAGGTCCCTTCGCTCCATCCTTCAACAAGATCTTCAGCAAAAGCCGCAACAACAATATGAAAACCAATCCACTCAGATTGCTACTCGTTTATTCAAAACAGAGGAGTGGAAGGACGCTACTACTATTGCAATCACCATTTCAAGAACACCTGAAGTAGATACATACCCCATCATTCGTGAAGCCTGGCAAACAGGGAAAACGATTGTTGTTCCAAAGTGTCACAAGCAGACTCGTACAATGACTTTTCATGTTATTCAATCTTTTGAACAACTAGAATCCGTCTTTTTTGGTCTACTAGAACCAATTGTCAGTCAAACGGTTGAAGTTCATAAAAATAAAATAGATTTAGTTATTGTCCCAGGCTTAGGGTATACAACAAATGGCTACCGTATAGGTTTCGGTGGTGGTTATTATGATCGTTTTCTAAGTGAATATGAAGGTAACACCATCTCTTTGGCTTTTCCAGAACAAATCTTACCTTCTCTTCCGTTAGAACCACATGATATTCCTGTAAAAAAGCTTATTTCCCCAGAGGAGGTTATTAGTATTGATTGAATATATCCTAATACCTTCCTTTATCATTTTGGCATCTCTTCTTGGGTATGCCTTGCGCTTTTTGACAAAGTCAGGAAGTGTTTCAGCCGTATTTGTTGGGTTACTGATTTACTTTGGCTTAGGGATAAAAGGATTGATTTTATTAGGGATATTTTTTGCTTCTTCAAGTCTTTGGTCTGTATACAAAAGGAAGGACAAGATGGTAGTAGAGGAGAAGCATGCAAAGGGTTCTAGGCGGGATTATCAACAAGTGTTGGCAAATGGTGGAATGGCGGCACTAATAAGTGTTTTGTATGGATTCTTTCAAACCAATAGTTTAATTTTAGCTTTTTGTGTTTTTATTGCTACTTCTAACTCTGATACTTGGGCATCGGAAATTGGGACGTTAAGTAAAAGACGCCCTTACTCTGTTCGTACATTCTCTGTTGTCGATAGAGGAACGTCGGGAGCGGTCAGTTTGTTAGGGACAATGGCAGCGGTAGTAGGTGCAATGGTGATTGCCTATTCATCTTATGTACTATTTTACTTACAAATATCTGAATTTTGGGTGATTTTCCTATTTGGGTTTCTCGGCAATGTCATTGATACTTTCCTTGGTGCATATGTACAAGCATTGTATAAGTGTTCACGCTGTGGAGTGGAAACCGAGAAAATGGTTCATTGTCAAAGAAAAACAGCCTTAATTAGAGGAAGAAAATTCTTTAATAATGACGTTGTTAACTTTATATCTGGCTTTGCTCCTGCGATTGCGATATTGTTAATGTATTAGGTCATGAAAATAATTGATTGTGGAAACCATAAGTAATGAACTAAGGAGGGAATGGAATGAAAAATCATGTTAATCGTGTAGCTCTAATTGGAACAGGTGCTGTAGGTTCGAGTTATGCATTTGCACTGTTAAACCAAGGGGTAACGGAAGAACTAGTGCTAATTGATTTAAATAAAGAAAAATCAGAAGGGGATGCTATGGATTTAAACCATGGGATGCCTTTTGCTCCAAGCCCAACAAAGATATGGTTTGGTGATTATAGTGATTGTAAAGATGCTGATTTAGTTGTCATTTGTGCAGGGGCAAATCAAAAGCCTGGTGAAACAAGATTAGACCTAGTTGAAAAAAATACCCGTATTTTCAAAGGAATTGTTGAGCAAGTTATGGCAAATTCCTTTGACGGTATATTTTTAGTTGCTACAAATCCGGTAGACATTTTAACCTATGCTGTCTGGAAATTTTCTGGTCTGCCTAAGGAGAGAGTCATCGGATCTGGTACGATTCTTGATACAGCAAGGTTTCGTTACCTGTTAGGAGATTATTTTAATGTGGATACAAGAAATATTCATGCCTACATTATCGGTGAGCATGGTGATACAGAGCTTCCTGTATGGAGTCGCGCTGATATTGCCGGCATTCCAATTTCACAATGGATTAAGAAAAATAGTGAGTATAAGCAAGAGGATTTAGAGGAGCTATTTCTTAACGTAAGGGATGCAGCTTATCACATTATTGAAAGAAAAGGTGCGACTTTTTATGGAATCGCCATGGGCTTAGTTCGTGTAACAAAAGCAATCTTGCAAAATGAAAATTCGGTTCTTACTGTTTCAGCCTACCTTGATGGAGAATACGATCAAACAGATGTATACATAGGCGTACCTGCAGTAGTAAACAGAAATGGAATTAGAGAAGTAATCCATTTGGATCTAGATGAAACAGAGAAGGTAAAGTTTGCTCACTCTGTTAAAGTGCTGAAAAAGACAATGGAACCTGTCATGAAGATTGAAAAATGATTTTCATTTGTCATGGATAAAAATGAATTTGACGTTTCAAACTATAGGTAGGAGGGATGAAAATGTCACGTTTATTTTCCATGGTATTAGTTGGTATTGGTGGATATTATGCCTATAAGAATCGTTTTCGATTGGTTAATATCGTACTCGGTAGTCCAATGATAAGAAGAATTGTTGTTAGTTCCTTAATGAATGTACCATTTGTTCGAAATCTAATGACAAAAACGGTATTCTCAGGACGTCCTGCCTATTAATAAGAAAGACCAAAGTTTTCGTACTTTGGTCTTTTTTATGTGCGTTTAACATTTATGAAAGTACCAAACTCAAAACTTTTTTATTAGGAACTAATCTCGTATATAATGTGAGTAAATGTTTGTAAAGGAAAGAGGGGGAAGCTTGAATAAATTAGAAGATTATTTATTTTGGAAGCTTGCACATTTTCTTATTCATAAAAAGGAGTATCGACTGTTAAGGACCTCTCCTTCGCAAGAGGAATTGTGGTTTGAAAAAGTAGAAAACAAACAAGTACCAATTATTCGTCTCAGACGGATCGACTTAGACTGGAGCAATTGGCTTGCTCGGGATATTGAGAATAGTGGAAACAATGGTGAAGCAATCCGGCGTCAATTGATTCGCGGCGAGGCAAACGTATTAAATTTATATGTGTCAGCCTATCCACCGGTCGATGACTATGATTTTCTACTTTCCGAAAAAAAGATTCTGAAAACAAATGTCACCACAAAGGTGATTACACGGGACACATATATTAAGGAAATATCTGAATTAGAACATGTATTCAGTGAAGAGATACCACTTGAGAGCAAGGAGGAATACTCTCTAAATGAAATCGAGCTCTTAAAAAACGCTACGTTAGAAACAGCTATAGAACGAATAAAAATTGAAAAGTCCTTGTTTGAAAATGGAAAACCCTTTTTTACATATGTTTTCATAGTCCTTCAAATCATCGCCTTCCTTTTTCTTGAATGGAAAGGTGGAAGCACAAATACGGCCACACTCATTAAGTATGGCGCGAAGTTCAATCCGCTTATTTTAGAGGGAGAATGGTGGAGGTTTTTAACACCCATCCTACTTCATATCGGATTTTTCCATTTATTTATGAATACATTGGCTTTGTATTATCTTGGCCCTACGATTGAAAGAATATATGGGCGAATGAGATTTCTTTTTATATATTTGGTCGCTGGGTTTAGCGGTTCGCTGGCAAGTTTTTTATTCACTACAAGTCTTTCGGCTGGTGCAAGTGGTGCAATCTTTGGCTGCTTTGGAGCTCTTCTATACTTTGGCCTCAACTATCGTTCCCTTTTCTTTCGGACAATGGGCTTTAATGTTCTTGTTGTCATTGCCATCAACCTGTCTCTTGGTTTTACGATCCCGGGAATTGATAACGCGGGTCATCTTGGTGGTCTTGTAGGAGGATTTCTAGCCACAGCGATTGTCCATTTTCCTAAACAAAAAAAATGGGTACAACAACTATTGTTTTTATTCCTTACTCTAGCAGCGATGGGTAGTGTGTTATGGTATGGTTACGCAAATCCAGAAAAAATAACAGATACACAATCGGTGATGGTCTTGTCTCAGGTGTACCTTCAAGATGAGAACTATGATAAAGCATATCGTTTATTGACAAATGCCATTCAAACTCATCAGTCCTCTGCAGAATTATTTTTTCAGCTTTCTTATGTTGAGATTAAACGAACTGATCTATCTTCTGCGGAAAATCATTTGCAAAGAGCAATTGAACTGGATCCGTACTTTCATGAGGCATACTATAATCTTTCCCTCATTTATTATGAATTAGGAAACAAAGAAGAGTCACTAACATATGCACAAAAAGCAGCAGAACTTGCTCCCGATCGAGAGGAGTATCAAAGTTTTATAGAAAAAATACAAGAATAATCCCATTTTCCTCAAGGTGATGTTTTTTAGCATCACCTTTTTCAATTGAAGAGTATGTTTTTTTGGGGGTATGTCTAAGATGTTGAAGTATACATGGAAATGTTTGGAGCAAGCTCTTCAATTGAACGAGGTGGACGCTATGGAAGCAGCAAAACATAAGGTGAGTTCAAAACTACATACCAATACAAGGTATTTAAGGGATGCTCTTGGTGTTGATAAAAGCTTTGATGTTATTCAGTTAGATGTAGAATACGCTGAAAAAGGAATGGCGTTTTATTTTGTCGATGGCTTTGTAAAAGATGATATTCTTCACTATTTAATGAAGCTGTTAGCAGATTTAAAGAAGGAGCAGCTTGAGCCTGATGCACTGAGTGCGTTGCTAAAAACGTATATTCCTTATGTCGAAGTAGAAACTACCGACGATTTGGATAAGGTTGTTGACACCGTATTAGCAGGTCCTACAGCTCTTCTTGTAGATGGGATACCAACGGCCATTCTAATTGACGCAAGAACCTACCCAGTTCGTGGTCCTCAAGAGCCGGATATTGAAAGGGTGGTTAGAGGAGCAAGAGATGGCTTTGTCGAGACACTAGTTTTTAATACAGCCTTGACCCGAAGAAGAGTAAGAGACCGTACATTACGGATGGAATATTTGCAGGTCGGAAGAAGATCAAAGACTGATATCGTTATTAGTTATATAGAAGATATTGCCGATCCCCATATGGTTGAACAACTGAAAGAATCTTTATCAAAAATTGATACGGATGGCTTACCAATGGCAGACAAAACAATCGAGGAATATTTGTCAGGTAGACATTGGAACCCGTTTCCTGTTATTCGATATACGGAACGGCCGGATACAGCTGCTACACACTTATATGAAGGACATGTGTGTATTATCGTGGATGGGTCACCGAGTGTGATCATTGCACCGGTTACCTTTTGGCATCATCTACAGCATGCAGAGGAGTATCGGAACAAACCCATTGTTGGTGCGTATCTTAGATTAGTACGTTTTATTGCGGTTTGGTCTTCTATCTTTTTGTTGCCAATGTGGTATTTATTAGCGACGAATAAAGAATTGCTGCCAAAAGCTCTTGCCTTTATAGGGCCCAATGAGATGGGGCAAATCCCACTGTTTTTACAGTTTCTGCTGATTGAGATTGGGCTCGACGTGCTAAGGATGGCAGCTATTCATACTCCATCAGCTTTAGCAACTGCACTTGGTCTTGTTGCAGCCTTGATGATTGGACAAGTTGCTGTCGAGGTAGGATTATTAAGTAACGAAGTCATATTATACTTCTCTATTGCAGCGCTTGGAACTTTTGCAACACCAAGCTATGAGTTAAGCTTAGCATCAAGATTAGTAAGGCTGTGCTTACTAATTTTTACAGCACTATTTCATACGATTGGGTTTGTGGTAGGTACCGTATTACTAATTCTGTTGCTCGCAAATATGAAATCTTTTGGTGTCCCATATCTTTGGCCATTCATCCCCTTTGATTTAAAAGCACTAAAAGATGTATTAATTCGATCACCAATTCCTTTAAAAAGTAAGAGACCAGAAATTTTACATCCACAAGATCCTGATAGATAACGCATGTCTTTCTTTTTAGAAAGGCATATTTTTTTTGCAGTATTGAGTAAAGCGTAGTTTTCGATTATACTTTTTATGAAAGCGTTTGTACAAGCTTTCACAATTTAGTGCTTGAGGTAAATACATGAAGAATACATATGATATTCAACAATTTTTAAAGAAATTTGGAACCATTATTTACGTTGGTGACCGCCTTGCTGATTTAGAGTTGATGGAGGAAGAACTGAAGGAATTATATCAATCTCAGTTGATTGAAGAACAGGACTTTCAAACGGCATTATTTATTGTCCGTCATGAAATTCAACAATTAAAAAATAAAGAATAGTAGGTGTGAATATGACAGATAAGTGGTTGGTTGGGGTAGATTTAGGAGGAACAACAACAAAACTTGCTTTTATTAATCAATACGGTGAAATTTTAAAAAAATGGGAAATTCCTACAGATAATAGCAATAAGGGGAAAAATATTACGATAAATATTGCTAAATCAATTGATCAGGCGCTTGAAGAATTAGATCAGCCTAAAAGTAAGCTGTTAGGGATAGGAATGGGTGCACCTGGTCCAGTGGATTATGCAACAGGCATTATCTACAACGTTGTAAACTTAGGCTGGGAAGATAACTATCCTTTAAAGGATTTATTAGAAGTAGAAACATCTTTACCTGCTATCATTGATAATGATGCTAACTGTGCGGCACTTGGTGAAATGTGGAAGGGTGCTGGAAATGGTGGGAAGGATATCGTTGCTGTCACATTAGGAACAGGTGTAGGAGGCGGTGTGATCGCTAACGGGCATATTGTTCAAGGTGTAAGTGGTGCGGCTGGTGAAATTGGTCATATTACCTCCCTACCTGTTGGTGGAGCACCTTGTAACTGTGGAAAAACAGGCTGCTTGGAGACCATTGCTTCAGCAACAGGTATCGTTCGAATAGGAAAAGAAAAGCTTCAGGCGGCACAGGATTCAAGTGGAGAATTAGCACAGATTTATCGTGAAGAGGGTACCATTTCAGCCAAAAATATATTCGATGCTGCGAGAAATGGGGATGTCCTTGCAAAAGAAGTAATCGAGGAAGTAAGTTTCCATCTTGGATTAGCATTAGCAAATATTGCAAATACCCTTAACCCAGAGAAAATTGTTCTTGGTGGAGGAGTTTCAAAAGCGGGAGATATTTTACTAGACAGCGTTCGTCAAAACTTTGAGAAATATGCCTTCTCAAGAGTAAAGGAATCAACAAAAATCGCTGTTGCGACACTCGGAAATGACGCAGGTGTTATTGGCGCAGCTTGGTTAATAAGGGATTATGTAAGTAAATAATATGGGAGGAGCCTCTACATTTATTGTGGAGGTTCTTTTTTTTATTTTAAAAAAATCGGACAAAGTTGAAACTATTTTAGGTTTCAAACGTCTATTATTAGGGTAATATGGAGGTCAGTAATTTAATATTCTATAAAACAATTATAATGATGAGTTTGATTTTTCGTTAAAAAAGTATTAAGATTATTTTTGGTTAACTATAATTCTACCAAAATATACCATTGACCAAAGATACAGGAGGTACTAGCTGCATGAACAAGTTGAAATGGTCAAAGTTTCCTTTGATTGCAATTGCAATCGTATTGCTCTGGATAAAAACGTATATCGTTTATAAAACTAGCTTTGATATTAAAATTGAAAACTGGAGACAAGAGTTTATTTTATTTATAAACCCGTTAAGTTTTCTTATGTTTATCTTTGGTATTGGCTTGTTTTTAAAGGGAAAAAGCCAAAACCGATTCATTATTACGACAAGTTTTCTTATGTCGGCCGTATTGTTTGGTAATGTTGTTTTTTATCGTTTCTTTAATGATTTCTTAACGATACCGGTATTGTTTCAAACAAGTAATATGGCGGACTTAGGAAGCAGTGTGAATGAACTATTAGAATGGAAGGATCTTTTATATTTCACTGATTTCTTTCTTATTGTTGCTTTTGTCTTACGGAGACCAACCTTAACTGAACAGAAGAATCGTAATAAAGTAGTGATAAGTGCGTATTATTTACTTACTGCTGCCATTGCATTTTTTAATTTAGGTTTGGCTGAAGCAGAAAGACCACAGCTCCTTACTCGAACATTTGATAGAGAAATGCTTGTTAAAAATATTGGAACATACAATTACCATATTTACGATGCCTTTTTACAGTCTAAATCATCTGCTCAAAGAGCATTAGCAGACGGCAGTGAATTGGTGGATATTGAAAACTATGTTCGGGCGAATTACAAGCGTCCTAGTGATGATATGTTTGGAATTGCCAAAGGAAAAAATGTGATTTTAATTTCAATGGAATCAACCCAAAGCTTTGTCATTAATCAGGAAGTAAATGGCCAAGAAATTACTCCCTTCCTAAATCAATTTATTAAGGAAAGTTATTATTTTGATAACTTCTATCACCAAACCGCACAAGGCAAAACGTCAGATTCTGAGTTTATCGTTGAAAATTCTCTTTATGGCTTAAGCCGCGGGGCAGTATTCTTTACTCATTCAGAAAATGAGTATCGAGCGACACCAGAAATTCTAAATGAAAATGGGTATTACACAGCTTCTCTTCATGCCAATAACAAGAGCTTCTGGAATCGTGATTTAATGTATGATTCATTAGGCTATACAAGATTCTATGCCCTTGGTGATTATGACGTAGATGAAACAAACTCGATTGGTTGGGGACTTAAAGATATTCCTTTCTTTGAACAATCAGTTGATCATTTATTAAATATGCCAAAACCGTTTTACTCGAAATTTATTACTCTAACTAATCACTTCCCATTTGAACTTGGTGAAGAAGATTTGTATATTCAACCTTATGATTCTACTAATAAAACAGTAAATAACTATTTCCCTACGGTCCGTTATCAAGATGAAGCATTAAAACTTTTTATTGAAGATTTAAAGGAAACTGGATTGTACGAGGAATCAATTATCATCCTTTATGGTGATCATTACGGAATATCGGAAAATCATAATAAGACAATGGGTGAGTTTTTAGGAAAAGAAATTACACCGTTAGAGAGTACACAGCTTCAAAGAGTACCATTAATTATTCATATTCCTGGGCAAGAAGGAAAGGTTATTCACAATGTTTCAGGTCAGGTTGATTTAAAGCCTACAATCCTTCACTTACTTGGAATTGATACCAAGCAAAATATTGATTTTGGTTCGGATCTGTTTTCTAAAGACTATACAGAGTTTACAGTGCTTCGTGATGGAAGTTTTATTACGAAGGACTATGTATACACGAAAGGCACATGTTATGACAAATCTACAGGGGAAGCAATTGATTCTGTTGATGCTTGCGAGCCATACATGGAAAAAGCGAAAAATGAGCTAGAGTACTCTGATAAAATTGTTTACGGAGATTTGCTTCGGTTTTACGAAAAATCTGGGAATATCAAAAAAAAGACAAATGAGTAATCAAAGAGAAGCCTACTTTTTGTAGGCTCTTTTTTATAGCTCAGATTTCCCTATTCTTTCTAGGAATCTTTTTTCATCTTCTTCATATGAATCGATAAAGGAAGGAGATGATGGTCTTGAAAGTTAAGGTTCGGACTGGAGACTCATTGGACTATTATAGTCAATTATTTATGTTGCCAATTCATTTGCTGCTAGACGCTAACAAACTGACAAAAAATACGATCCTTGAAAAAGGGCAAACGATACAGATTCCAGGATTTGAGCTAGAAACTCGTTGTATCGGCCAGAATGATGCTTTCTGGAGACTAGCTCTTCACTATAATCTTTCCATTGATGCATTATTGTTAGTCAATCAAAAGCGTAATCCAAACAGTTTTGAGCAAGGTGAAGCTGTTAATATTCCAAAGCGAATGATTAAACCAATCATACATGGGCAGACATTTTATGATTCAGCCCAACTTGAAACAGATATTAAAAAGCTTGTTGAAATGTATCCTTTTATCTCAACAAGTACCATTGGGCAAAGTGTACGTGGAAATCCAATTCATGAGTTGCGGTTCGGCAAGGGAGATTTAAAAATACACTATAATGCTTCTTTTCATGCGAATGAATGGATTACTACCCCGATTCTCCTACAGTTAGTGAATACCTTTCTATTAGCATTAACCAATCAAAGACCGATCAGAGGAATAGATATTCAGGCCCTTTATAACCGTGTGGATGTTTCTATCGTACCTATGGTGAATCCAGATGGAGTGGATTTGGTATTACATGGTCCGTTAGAAAGTGAAAGGGATAATTTAATAACGTACAACGGTGGCAGTAGTGATTTTGTAGGTTGGAAAGCAAATATTCGTGGAGTTGATCTAAATAATCAATTTCCGGCAAAATGGGAAATTGAAAAAGAGAGGAAAATACCAAAAGCACCGTCGGCTAGAGATTTCCCTGGTAATGAACCTTTAACAGAACCTGAGGCAATCGCAATGGCTCAACTGGCTAATGAGAGAAATTTTCATCGACTATTGGCCTTTCACACACAAGGAGAAGAGTTTTATTGGGGTTATGAGGGGTTAGAACCTTCGGAGGCACATTCGCTTGCAAACGAGTTTGAACGTGTCAGTGGATACCGTTCTGTACAGTATATTGACAGCCATGCAGGTTATAAGGATTGGTTTATACAAGAGTTTAAAAAGTGCGGGTTTACGTTTGAACTTGGGAAAGGAATCAATCCACTCCCATTATCACAGTATAGAAAGATATACCATGAGATGCTAGGGGTTTTTTTAGCTGCTATGTATGTTTAGGAAAGTTTTTACTTGTTCACCGCAATAGAGAAAGGTAAAATAAATTTAATTGTCTTTAAGGAGGAAAAGAATAGTGTTTTCAGTAAAAATTAAACAGGCACTTTATTTCTTTCTTTTCCTTCTTTTTGTTGTTCTATTATTTGGGTGTAGTAAGGAAAGTGTACCAAATAGCTTACCTCAATCATTACATAATAATGAGTTAAAAAAGAAGGAAATACCCCTATCATTTAATGGTGGTGAAGTTATGCTACCAATTAAAGAGATGAAGGGAAGCTTTTCTTCCGCTAGTGGCTGGTTAGATAATCAAACAATATTGTATGTAACCGATACTAGTGAGGGCTCCGCCTTATATTCCTATGACTTAGTGGAAGGTCAGTCGACACTGTTGTATTCGAGTGTCTATCCTATTGTTTCGGTAACTGTTAGTCCTACTAGAAGCAGCATACTTATTCATTCCTCACCTAATTCAAGTACGGGATTGGTGACAATTATCTCGTCTAGTGGAAAAATCATCTTGTCTTCAGAGATACCTTCGAATGAATTGGCTATCGAATGGAATGAGTATAATGAAAATCTTTTGCTAATAACGAGCTTTACAGAAGATTGGCAATATCACACCTATACATTAGATATAAGCAATAATACACTTGCTCAAATAACGATCCCTCAACCATTTGCGTATTGGAGTAATGTAAACGAAATTCTATATCTCGATTGGCGTACGGATAGTCCATCGCTTTCTGCGCCGTTAAAAAAATATAATATCAATAGTAAAGTAAGTAAGGATGTCTTGAAGGATGTCTATCAGGTAGATGTTTTTCCGAAACACACGCTTACCATAACCATAGACCCCAGTGAGGAATCAACTGTAGGAAACTACACATTTTATGACCAGGACTTTCAAGTGAAGTCGCGATTGTTGTTGCCGCAGCTGTCGAATTTTTCAGGATGGTCTGTTCCTTTTTATGATTATAACAAGGATTCTCATGCATTCTATACATTTAAGCCACAATATAGTTCGGAGATTGACACCTACGAAGGGACCTTCGACCTTATAAGGTTTTCAGTCGAGTCTAATGAGGAGCTTGTTTTAATCGAAGACTTAGTAAATGAACCTATCAGCTGCTCCCCTAACGGAACATTATGTCTGTACGGGTACAGCCTAGAGAACCTCCTCCTCCTCGGTGAGAAAAAGGTATTAGGGTTGATAGAAGAATAAAAAAGGACTGAGAAAATTTCTTTTCCCAGTCCTTTTTGTCGCATCGCTATTTTAGTTAGTGCGTTGCTGGATATCCATGGTGAATTACAGTCATAACTGTAAAGAAACCGAAAACAGCTAAAGTTCCTACAGCAAAAAATAAACCTAGGAAATTTTTGTTTTTTAGTGAACTAAATGCTCCGTATGCTGCTAGCAATGTAACTAAAGCAAATATAATGACCAATCCCACTTTGACAGCCCCCTTTATCAAATGGTAAAGACAAATGCCTTTTATCATTTCGTGCATATTCAGTATTTTATGTAACGTAAGTGTTTACATTCGTATTTTATTGTATCGGTTTTTATCCCATTTGTCGAGGTCTAAAAATGACACTTTCTTGACGTTAATTCTGTAGAGCAATATTTCTCCTTTCCATAAAACTAGTGTAAAATATTCTTAAGATCAAATGATATGGAGGAAATCTTATGAAATGGGAACAGGTCCCCCTCGGTCCGTTACAAACCAACAGCTATATCGTAACCGAAGGGAATCATTGCCTCGTTATTGACCCGGGTGATGAAGGGAAAAAACTTATTCAATTACTAGAGAAAAGAAAAGTGGTACCACAAGCAATCCTGTTGACACATGCTCATTTTGACCATATTGGAGCAGTGGACATCATTAGAGACCATTATCGTGTACCCGTATATATACATAAGAAAGAAGAAAACTGGTTAGGAGATCCTTCTTTAAATGGTTCTAAGTTCTTTATGATGCCAGTCTCTACATCAGTAAAGCCTGCAAATATTTTCTTTGAAAAGGAAGAAACAATAACCATTGGAGATTTTACTTTCTCCGTGTTTGAGACGCCTGGACACTCTCCTGGTAGTGTCTCGTTTTACTTTGAGGAAGCAGAATTTGTTATTTCAGGAGATGCGTTGTTTCATCAGAGCATCGGGAGAACTGACCTGCCTGGGGGAAATCATGATCAGCTTCTTAAGAGTATTCATAGTAAACTACTTGTACTTCCCGAGCAAACGTTAGTATTGCCTGGACATGGATACACAACAACCATTGGTGACGAGATGGATTCGAATCCGTTTTTGAATGGTTTTTAACAAATGAAAAGACCCTTCTCATGTGAGTAGGGTCTTTTATAGGGATACTTCCATTCCTTCTTTGGGAGGGAGGTTTTAATTACTATTACGATATTACAAAATAAATACTGTGTCAATAGAGGATAGTGGGGATATGATAGTGAAGGAAAAGATAAAGGAAATGATCACTTCATCCAAACATCAGCAAATCTCTTATGCTGAATATATGTCAGTAGCTTTATATGATAGGGAGAGTGGCTATTATATGAAAGCTGGTGAGAAGGTTGGTCGTCAAGGAGATTTTATTACAACAAGTAACATTGGAAATATTTATGGCCAGCTGATTGCAAGGTGGTACTATAAGCAAGTATCCAAGGGGAATATCCCTGCTAATGTTTGTGAAATCGGAGCTGGATCAGGAAGATTTGCTCAAGCATTTTTGGAAGAATGGAGTCTAATAACTACCGAACCTATTACATATTTCGTTTTAGAGGCCAGTCCTTTTCATCAGCAACTTATACAAAAAGAAATAGATGATGGGAAAATTAAAATAATTGATAGCTTAAGTAAGCTTAAAGGCTTCCATGGAATGATTTTTTCGAATGAGTTATTCGATGCTCTCCCGGTACATGTTATCGAGAAGAAAAAGGGGATCCTTCATGAAGTGATGATTACGGTAGAGAACGAGGACTTAAAGGAGTTATTAGTACCGCTAGCAAACACGAATGTTCAATCCTATGTTTCAGAATATATGCGAGACTTGCAAGAACACGAGCGAGCAGAAGTACCCGTAGCAATGGTTGAATTCATTAAAGAGATTTCAAAAATAATTGACTCAGGAATTTTGCTATCTGTTGATTACGGTTATACTGACTCAGAATGGGAAGAACCAGCTCGATCACAAGGTAGCTTAAGGGGATATTCGAAGCACACAATGAAAACAAACCTTCTTGCACACCCAGGCGAAATGGATATCACCTCACATGTGCAGTGGGATCCTTTCATTCGGATTGGAAAAAAGTATGACCTTAACTTAGAACGATTTATGAGGCAAGATGAATTCTTCTTAGAAATTGGTATCTTGGATTTATTAAAAGATCATTATGATCCAAATCCTTTTTCGGAACAAAGTAAACGAAACCGAGCGATTCGGAGTTTAATCACTCCGGGTGGAATGAGTAGCCATTTTCAAGTAGTCGTTCAATCGAAAAATTTATCAAAGGAGTTCTCTATATAATAAAAAGCGATGGATCAATTCCATCGCTTTTTCCCCCTTTTCATGGGGCTTCGTTCCTATTAATGCCCGCCAGCTCCTGGTGTCATCATAAATGTTGTCCAGTATGTAAAGCCAACGAAGAACACTGTTAAATAGGCACCGAAAATATAAATATACATACGTTCAGAAAGCTTTAGGTAGCTTAACAGAATGAAAAACCCCGTTTGACCAAAGAATAGCAATGATGTTTGTGGCATATGCCCTAGGTAGAACATAACGGCAAAAATACCTGTCCAAAACCCCATTACTCTAAACATACGATCCATATGATCCCTCCTTTTCACCCTATAAGTCCCTTACCTTACAATATTATAATGTAAACGCTATGAAAAAGTAAACAGGAGTTTGTTTTTTAATTCGTGATTAATGCTTGATAAGCACAAGCATCGCAGCCATTGATTAAGTTTTGCTTTTCTATAAGCTCAACGTCATTAAAAAGTGACTCAAACATCCCTTTTAAAAATTCGTGATGTGTTTCACAAACAGCATCTGGATGTTCTGTAGCAATTTCTTTAAATGGACAGTTGAAAATTTGGAAGTATATACGAGTCTGGTCTTCACTCACTTCGAATTCTGGATAGAAGCCAGCCATTGTTGCAGCATTTTTTAACGTGTTTAACTTTTGTTCAAACGTAGGGAACTCTCCATTATGAGATCGGGCCATTTCTTGCTCAATCATTTCCTTACCAAATCTTTTCCCGGTCATTCGTAATACTCTATGACCTTCTTCTCCGAGAGAGAGCATGGATTCCATAGTAATTTTAGCTAACATTTGATAGTCTCGGAATGGAAAATTTAACTGAATGACGTCATCGGACAATCGGTACAACCTACTTGGTCTACCACCTTTGCCTGTTTTTTTTGTTTCCGAGATCAGCATATTCACATCTTCAAGCTTAGAAAGATGTAATCTTGCTACGTTCGGATGAATATTAAAATTGTCTGCAATTTCTTGAACGGTAACTTCCTGATGTCTTTTTGTAATGTACTGATAAATGTAATAACGAGTTGGGTCCGATAATACATTTGTTATTTTCAATGTTTGTTCCATCTTAGCCACACCTCTCGGATCTCCTTAAATTTATTCCATTATAATACAGGCGACGGTAGTAAAAACTGTATTCACTATAAGTTTATAAAATGTTCACAACTTGTTGGCGAAATATTGAACAAATAACTATACAAATGTTATACAAAAGGTTAAAATGTATTTAACAAATTATTGAAAACAACTTCAAAGGCGGGGAAAAGGATGAATGATTTGATATTTTTCACTTATCCAAGTTGTACATCTTGTCGTAAAACGAAAAAGTGGCTGACAGCCAATGCAGTTACATATGAGGAGAGGCATTTATTTAAAGAAACACCGACAAGTGAGGAG